>NZ_MVFZ01000023.1:0-82178 GCF_002042945.1 Citrobacter sp. A316 | reverse complement strand
CTTCGCTATGTCCTTGACGTCATAGCTGACTGGCCGATAAACCGGGTGAATGAACTGCTCCCCTGGCGCGTCGCACTGCCAACGGAATAACTTGTCTTCGTCAATACGGTTCTCGCTGAACGCTTACGAATGTCTTTGTTTTGATAAAACCGCTTAACTCGAACGGTTGATGCTGGATTCATATCAAATTCAGCTTTTGGCATAAACAGGCTTAAAGGTGATTTGTTTGTGTATTTTGTCATCAGTTTAGGAGGGAACTTTTCCTCCCATTCATTTGATTCTTCCCAAGGGCCAAGTGTAAATAGCGCCGCTTCAAAATCATGAAGTGATAAACAAATTTCAATAGCGCCAATTTGAATAAAATGAATTAAATCATTTAGATGGCAATTGAGCAGCTCTGCGGCTCTTGGCAGAGAGCAAAATTCTAATGCAGGAATATTGTTACGTTTCCATACATTTACATCATTTTGGCTATCGTTTTTCCTTGTCATCGCGTCACCTTTCGCGCCATGCCTTAATGAGCGATTGAGTCAGGCGGTAAGGCCTCCGCTTTTCACCCCGTCGGGCTAGGCTCAATCTATCCGTTTACTTCACTATTCTGATTGGTGTTACGTTGTAATCTTCACCACTGTCTAAGGCCACCAGCAGATCGGCCCATTGTGCCAGCGCTGCTTTGCGTTCATCAAAATACTGGTGCCGGTTATAGATACCCTCTACGCCTTTGATACGGTGATTTAGACATCTTTCTGCGACTACCGGGTCAACACCCAATGCCGCTAAATGTGTACGAGCTGTACGGCGAAAGTCGTGAATGGTGAAGTTCGGCACGTCCGGCATTTCTGCGCGTACCTTTGCCAGCGCCACGGGCAGAGTGCTTTCCTGAATGTGTGGAATCATCCTGTTTTGCATCTTTCTGGCTGGCAATACCCATGCGCTGTTGCATGAGAACGTGTAAAGCTCTCTTAGCCATTCAACTGCTGGTGGTGCCAGAGGAATATCTATTGCGTCACCATTTTTGCTGCGTTCTTCCGGTAAGTGCCAGATGCCTTTGTCCAGGTCGAACTCTTCCCAGCGGGCGGCGCATAACTCCATTTTACGAACGCATAGGGCTAACAATAGTTTGAAAGTGATCTCATTCTGTCGACTGAATCCCTTTGCGGTGCGCATGGCTCTAAATAGCTGGATTAACTCATCACGGGTTAACCAGCGGTCACGGCTAACTTCCTTCCCACCGGCGTCCGAAACCTCAAAGGCTGAACAGGGGTTAATCTCCAGAGCGTGCCGTTTGATTCCGTAGTCGAATATGCGGCGTGTCCAGCGTAGAACGTCTGTCGCTATGGTCGGTGCTCCACGGTCAACAATAGCTTTAAGCATGTCATCAATGTGTCGTGGCTTTACGTCCTCCACCTTCATGCGTCCAATATGGGGATTAATATCTTTGTCGATCCGGCGGCGTAGTATGTCTGGATGCTTCCAGCGAGGCAGTATTTGGCGTTCAAAGTATTCGGCGGCAAGATCTGAAACGCGCATGGCGTTTTTTTCTGCTTCCATCTTCGCCAAGGCCTTGGCTTTCCGTTCCTGTTTTTCTCCTGCCACGTCATAGCCAAGCGCAACGCGGGCGGCTAGTTCTTTGGCGGTCTCTCTGGCTTTAGATAGTGAGAGCTCGGCATAGGAGCCAATAACCATAGCCCGTTGCTTACCAGCGAACTTATAGCGAAATCTCCAGCTTGGGGATTGGTCTACCTGTCGGTATCGGAGATATAGCCCGCCACCATCTGCGCGTCCTTCGAAGCGTTCTCCGGCTTTTATCCACGCACGGATCTGCATGTCTGTGAGTTTTGGCATTTTGCGAATATCCAAACTTTGAATAGAGGGTGTACCCAAAGTGATGTACACAAAACTCATTGGGTACACCTTTGGGTACACCTTAACTATGCGCTTTGTTGCGTCTTTATGATAGCCCATGATAACAAAAAAGCCCGGCTAAATGCGGGCTTTTCTTGTTCTTTACGTCTTTGTGATAGTTCTTAAATATTTACTCGATATTCTGAATCTGCTCGCGCATTTGCTCGATCAATACCTTCAGTTCAATCGCGGAATTCGTTACTTCGGCATTGATAGACTTCGATGCCAGAGTGTTCGATTCACGGTTGAATTCCTGCATCATGAAGTCCAGGCGACGGCCAACCGCCTCTTTTTTTTTCAGAATGTTGTAGGTTTCTTTGACATGGGCTTCCAGACGATCTAACTCTTCTGCCACATCGATACGCTGCGCCATCAGCACCAGCTCTTGCTCAAGGCGGTTATTTTCCAGCTGCACCTGGGCGTCTTCCAGTTTGGCTACCAGACGCTCGCGCTGCCATTGCAGGATTTCCGGCATATGTGCACGCACTTTCGTGACTTCAGTGCTGACGCCTTCCAGGCGCTGCTCGATCAGCGCTTTCAGCGCCTGACCTTCGGTTTCACGCGCAATAATGAAGTCATCCAGCGTACCGTCAAGCGCGGCAAGGATTTCGGCGGCAATGGCGTCCAGATCCTGCTCCTGGGCAGCCATTACGCCTGGCCAGCGCAGGATATCAACCGGGTTGATTTCACCTTCATCGCTTTGCATTTTGACCCAGTTAGCAGCGCTAACGAGCTGTTTAGCGAGCTTTTCATTCAGAATCAGCTCGCCCTGCGCGCTGGCATCAGGCTCAAAACGCAGCGTACATTCGACTTTACCGCGCGTCAGACGCGTGCGAATACGTTCGCGAACAACGGGTTCGAGGCTACGGAACTGCTCCGGCAGGCGAAAATAAGTTTCCAGATAACGCTGGTTTACCGAGCGCATTTCCCAGGTGGCGCTACCCCATTCACCCTTGATTTCACGCCGGGCGTAGGCGGTCATGCTGCGGATCATAGACGTTCCTGTTTTTAAAGATGAGATGGGAGGATTATAGCCATCCACGTCTTGTCAGGATAGGAATAACAGTCGGAAGTCCGTATAATGCGCAGCCACATTCGTTTCAAGCCGGAGATTTTATCATGCGTCCAGCAGGTCGTAGTGCCAATCAGGTGCGTCCCGTCACCCTGACCCGTAATTATACAAAACACGCTGAAGGCTCCGTGCTGGTCGAATTTGGTGATACCAAAGTGCTATGTACCGCCTCTATTGATGAAGGTGTGCCGCGTTTTCTGAAAGGCCAGGGCCAGGGCTGGATCACCGCAGAATATGGCATGCTGCCTCGCGCCACGCACACCCGTAACGCCCGTGAAGCGGCGAAAGGTAAGCAGGGCGGTCGTACCATGGAAATTCAGCGTCTGATCGCCCGCGCGTTGCGCGCAGCTGTTGACCTGAAGACGCTCGGCGAATTTACGATTACGCTGGACTGCGATGTTATTCAGGCCGATGGCGGTACGCGCACCGCATCCATTACCGGTGCTTGTGTCGCTTTGGCTGACGCGCTGAACAAGCTGGTGGCGAGCGGTAAACTGAAAGCTAACCCGATGAAAGGAATGGTCGCGGCGGTTTCCGTGGGCATTGTGAACGGTGAAGCGCTCTGTGATCTTGAGTACGTTGAAGACTCTGCCGCAGAAACCGATATGAACGTGGTGATGACTGAAGACGGCCGTATTATTGAGGTACAGGGCACGGCGGAAGGCGAGCCGTTCAGCCATGAAGAACTTCTCACCCTACTGGCATTGGCCCGAGGGGGAATCGAATCCATTGTAGCGACGCAGAAGGCGGCGTTAGAAAATTGATTTTAAAGGCGACTGATGAGTCGCCTTTTTTTTGTCTGTAATAAAGTGAGATGAGGAGCGAATCCATGAAACCGTATCAGCGCCAGTTTATTGAGTTTGCGCTTAGCAAGCAGGTACTAAAGTTTGGCGAATTTACGCTGAAATCCGGGCGCAAAAGCCCCTATTTCTTCAACGCCGGGCTGTTTAATACCGGGCGCGACCTGGCACTGTTAGGCCGTTTTTATGCCGAAGCGCTGGTGGATTCCGGTATTGAGTTCGATTTGTTGTTTGGCCCTGCGTACAAAGGTATTCCGATTGCGACCACAACGGCCGTTGCGCTGGCGGAACACCACGATAAAGATTTGCCCTACTGTTTTAACCGTAAAGAGGCGAAGACCCACGGTGAAGGCGGCAATCTGGTCGGTAGCGCACTAGAGGGGCGCGTGATGCTGGTGGATGATGTTATCACCGCAGGTACGGCTATTCGTGAGTCGATGGAAATTATTCAGGCGAATGACGCCACTCTGGCGGGGGTATTGATTTCTCTCGATCGCCAGGAACGCGGTCGCGGCGAGATTTCCGCTATTCAGGAAGTGGAACGTGATTATGGTTGCAAAGTGATCTCTATTATCACCCTGAAAGACCTGATTGCGTATCTGGAAGAGAAACCGGAGATGGCGGAGCACCTGGCGGCAGTACGAGCCTATCGCGAAGCATACGGCGTATAAGAACTACCGGATGGCACTGCGCTGATCCGGCCTACGCACTTACCGGGCCTACGGTTTACGTAGGCCGGACAAGACGAAATCGCTACTGCAATTGAGCGGCAACCAACGGCCAGCGGGTGTCAAAATCATCCGTTGGACGGTATTTAAATTCGCTACGTACAAACCGGGACAGCATACCTTCGCAGAAAGCCAGTAACTGGCTGGCCAGCAGCGTTTCATCCACGGTGTAGCCTTCACCTTCACGCATTCTTTTTTCTCGCAGAACCTGGCGCAGCTGCGCTTCAATACGCTCAAAAAGTTGGTTAATGCGACCTTGCAGACGGTCTTGTTCGAACATCAACGCGTGTCCGGTCAGAATTCGCGTCAGGCCAGGATTACGCTCACCAAATCCTAAAATCAGCAGAACGATCAGACGCAGACGCGAGCTGGTGTCCTTTTCATCTTTCAAAATCAGATTGATACGCGTAATCAGACTATCTTCGATAAACTCAATCAGGCTATCGAACATACGGGTCTTGCTGGGGAAATGGCGATACAATGCCGCTTCGGATACGCCAACTGAGGCTGCCAGCTTTGCTGTGGTGATGCGTTGGCTACCATCGCTGGACTCAAGCATCAGTGCCAGAGACTGAAGTATTTCTTCGCGACGATTCCTTTTCGCAGTTTGCTTTTCTACCATGTTACAAAATACCCCTGAAAATAAGCTCTTGCCAGGCAGGCATCCACACAGCGACCGCAAACAACAGTTTGCGGTGTGTTATTGCGTTATTACGCTATGGGATACTTTTCTGCGGGTTACTTGCGCCCGGAATGGCCGAAGCCACCTTCGCCACGATCGGTGGCTTCAAACTCTTCCACCAGATTAAATTCAGCCTGCACTACCGGTACAAATACCATCTGCGCGATACGTTCGCCCGGCTCAATAGTGAAGCTGTCCTGACCACGGTTCCAGACGGACACCATCAGTTGGCCCTGGTAGTCGGAATCAATCAAACCAACCAGATTGCCCAGCACGATACCGTGCTTATGGCCCAGCCCGGAGCGTGGGAGCATCACCGCTGCCAGAGAAGGATCGGCAATGTGGATAGCTAACCCGGTTGGCACCAGCGTTGTTGCGCCCGGCGCCAGTTCTACGGCGTCATCAAGACAAGCACGCAGGTCAAGTCCGGCAGAACCAGAAGTGGCGTACGTTGGGAGCGGAAATTGTTGCCCTACGCGCGGGTCCAGAATCTTAACGTCGATTTTTTTCATCATAACGGGTCACGATCTCGTCGAGTAATAATTGGCCCAGGAGTTCTTTACGCTCAAGCGGTAAGACTTTGTCTCCATCCTGCCAAAAAAGGTGTAATGCGTTGCTATCGCTGTTAAATCCTTGAGTTGACAGCGAAACATCGTTCGCACAGATCACATCAAGGTTTTTGCGGATGCGTTTTTGCCGGGCATATTCTTCCACATTATTTGTTTCGGCGGCAAACCCAACGACAAAAGGACGGTTAGCATCCAGTGCGGCAACACCGGCGATAATGTCCGGGTTTTTGACCATTTTTACTGTTAATTCATCACCCTGCGTCGCTTGTTTTTTTATTTTTTCGTGGGCGACAGTTTCAGCTCGATAATCAGCGACTGCAGCGCAGCCGATAAAAATATGCTGTTGTTGAACCGCAGATTGTACAGCGGCTTCCATTTCCAGCGCGGTCATCACATCAACCCGCTGAACAAATGGTGGCGTGGATAACGAAACTGGACCCGATACCAGTGTGACGTTTGCTCCGCGCTTTGCGGCAGCGGCCGCGATCGCAAACCCCATCTTCCCGGAACTGTGGTTGGAAATATAACGCACGGGATCAAGCGGTTCACGCGTCGGACCCGCTGTAATCATGATGTTGAGATGTTGCAGATCGTTGACAGGTGAAAAATGTTCTGCCGCCATATCCACAATCGTTAACGGATCCAGCATACGTCCAGGGCCGATATCACCACATGCCTGGCTACCGCTGTCAGGGCCCCAAATGAGCAAACCGCGTGAGGCAAGAATACCCAGATTGTGCTGGGTCGCGGTAGCGCGATACATCTGCTGGTTCATGGCTGGCAGTACAGCAACAGGAGCAGGCGTTGCCAGACAAATCGTTGACACCAGGTCGTTGGCCATACCTGCGGCGACACGAGCAATCAGGTCTGCTGTAGCGGGCGCCAGGATGACCAAATCGGCCCATTTTCCCAGCTCAATGTGGCCCATCGCTGCTTCGGCTGCGGGGTCAAGCAGGCTGTCGGAAACGGGATAACCTGAAACCGCCTGTAAACTCAGGGGAGTAATAAATGCTTTTGCCGCTTCGGTCATCGCCACGCGGACGTCAGCGCCGCGTTCCCGTAAACGACGCACCAGCTCAGGGGTCTTGTACGCAGCAATACCGCCACTGACGCCAAGTACGATTTTTTTACCGGCCAGGCTCATCATGATCTTTCCTGTTGGGTTTCACCAGAAGGCGGATATTTTATCACAATCCGCAATTTGTCGTGCTTTTGACCGTACTCCACTTTGCGAGGCGCTACGAAGAAGTGAAAACAGCGCGTCGATTGACCGTCGGTGTTATGCCACTATGCGGACGCGAGAGGAGGGAGAAGCATGGAAAATACAGGAAGTATGATGCCCCGGGAAAAGCTGTTGGCACAGGGGGCCAGTTCTCTGACCGATGTTGAGCTTCTGGCTCTTTTTTTACGTACCGGCATTCAGGGTAAAGATGTGCTTACGCTGGCGAAAGAGATACTTCAGCATTTTGAGTCGCTGTATGGCCTGTTGTCTGCTGATTACATGGATTTTAGCTATGTTCAGGGAATCGGTATCGCGAAGTACGCACAGTTGAAGGGTATTGCGGAGCTGGCAAGACGCTACTACAACGTGCGAGTGATAGAGGAGCGTGCTCTACTTAGTCCGGAAATGGCGCGTGAATTTCTGCAAAGTCAGCTCTCGCAAGAGGAACGCGAGATCTTTCTGGTGATCTTTATGGATTCTCAACATCGCGTGATTAAACACAGCAAACTTTTTTCCGGTACGCTTAGCCATGTCGAGGTGCATCCGAGAGAAATTGTCCGGGAAGCGATAAAAATGAATGCTTCTGCGGTGATCCTTGCGCATAATCACCCTTCGGGGTGTGCAGAGCCGAGTAAAGCAGATAAACTCATCACCGAGCGTGTTGTGAAATGCTGTCAGTTCATGGATATCCGGGTGCTTGATCATCTGGTCATTGGGCGCGGAGAGTACGTTTCTTTTGCGGAACGCGGTTGGATTTAACGCACTTTACGCGATCCATCGGGATCTTTGTCTGTTCGGGACTTGAGCACATCGCTGACTCAGCGTATACTACGCCACCTTTGAGAATCTCGGGTTTGGCATTTGGGCCTGGCAATCGAGAGTTCGCAAATACGCAAAATCATTCTTGTTGCGTCCAATGACGAGGCAACATTGAAAGATTAAGTGTATTGAACTGCGATAACCGGGCTGAGAAGCCTGACGAGGCGCCAATACCCCATACGAAGCTCGAGCTAATTTGATTTTTGGAGAATAGACATGTCCCGAGTCTGCCAAGTTACTGGCAAGCGTCCGGTGACCGGTAACAACCGTTCCCACGCACTGAACGCGACTAAACGCCGTTTCCTGCCTAACCTGCACTCTCACCGTTTTTGGGTTGAGAGCGAGAAGCGTTTTGTCACCCTGCGTGTATCTGCTAAAGGTATGCGTGTTATTGATAAGAAAGGCATCGAAACAGTTCTGTCTGAACTGCGTGCCCGTGGCGAAAAGTACTAAGTACTAAGAGGAAATAAATCATGGCTAAAGGTATTCGTGAGAAAATCAAGCTGGTTTCTTCTGCTGGTACTGGTCACTTCTATACCACTACGAAGAACAAACGTACTAAGCCGGAAAAACTGGAACTGAAAAAATTCGATCCAGTTGTTCGTCAGCACGTTTTATACAAAGAAGCGAAAATCAAATAATTTTCGTTTTGATGTAAAGAAAAACCCTGCCTCGGCGGGGTTTTTTGTTTTCTGGCCGTCCCCATATTAATGAGACCTGACATACCGCCGGAGATACTATGCCTGAATTACCTGAAGTCGAAACCAGCCGCCGTGGTATTGAGCCGCATCTGGTGGGGGCAACGATTATGCACGCGACGGTGCGTAACGGTCGTTTGCGTTGGCCAGTATCTGAGGAAATCTATCGTCTGAGTGATCAACCTGTCCTCAGCGTACAGCGGCGGGCGAAATACCTGCTGCTGGAACTGGCGGATGGCTGGATAATCATTCATCTGGGGATGTCGGGTAGCTTGCGTATTCTTCCTGAAGAGCTTCCGGCAGACAAGCACGACCACGTTGACTTAGTGATGAGCAATGGCAAAGTTCTGCGTTATACCGATCCCCGTCGCTTTGGCGCCTGGCTGTGGACTAAAGAACTGGATGGACATAATGTCCTCGCTCATCTTGGCCCTGAGCCGCTGAGCGATGATTTCAACGCTGGTTATCTACAGCAGAAATGTGCGAAGAAGAAAACGGCGATTAAACCCTGGCTGATGGATAACAAGCTGGTGGTGGGTGTGGGTAATATCTACGCCAGCGAGTCGCTATATGCGGCTGGGATTCATCCTGACCGCCTGGCGCCATCATTGTCGAAAGATGAGTGTGAATTGCTGGTACGCGTTATCAAGGCGGTGTTGCTGCGCTCTATCGAGCAGGGCGGAACGACGCTTAAGGACTTTCTGCAAAGTGACGGTAAGCCTGGCTATTTTGCCCAGGAGCTGCAGGTCTATGGGAGAGAAGGTGAACCGTGTCGTGCATGCGGCGCACCGATTGTTGCGACAAAACACGCCCAGCGTACAACGTTCTATTGCCGTCGCTGTCAGAAATAGTGTCATTGCTGGCCGGATGCTGCATCCGGCCAGGTGCATTACTTCAGTTTACTCATTAACGCCTGATGGACGTTTTCCGGCAAAAAGTGCGTCACGTCACCCTGGTGACGGGCAACTTCTTTCACCAGTGACGATGAGATAAATGACCACTCTTTAGATGGCATCAGAAAAACGCTTTCCAGTTGCGGCATAAGGTGGCGGTTCATATGGGCCAGCTGCATTTCATATTCAAAATCGGCTACCGCGCGCAGTCCACGGATCAGAATATTAGCCTGATTATCACGGGCAAAGTTTGCCATCAGATCGCTGAATCCCAGCACTTCCACATTACCTAGGTGCGCCGTTGCCTGTTGCGCCAGCTCAACACGCTCTTCCAGAGTAAACATTGGCTTTTTACTGGGACTTGCGGCTATCGCCAGAATCACGTGATCAAACATGCTTGTCGCACGCGTCACGATATCGAGGTGGCCGTTAGTAATAGGATCAAAGGTTCCTGGATAAATCGCCCGTTTTTGCATGACTTGCCTCAATGCGTTTTGGGTGGCAGGTAAGGTTCCAGCAGTTGCAGCAGACGCTGTAGCGCGCCCTGATTTTGATACAGAACTTCAACTGCGTGACGGCCATAAAAATTACGATAATCTGCATCGGTCAGTAAAGAAGAGACCTCTTTCACCAGCGTAGTTGCGTCGGTGACTGTGATCAATCCGCTTGCCTGTTCGAGACGGGCGCAAATATCTTTAAAATTAAACGTATGTGGTCCCATCAACACCGGAATAGCATGCGCTGCCGCTTCCAGCGGGTTGTGTCCCCCACGTTCAACCAGTGAACCGCCGACAAAAGCAAGGTCGGCAATGCCATACAGCAACATCAGCTCACCCATGGTATCGCCGATCACAACCTGAGTTCCTGAGGACGGAACTTCACCCGAAGAACGAGTGGTATAGCTTAGCCCAGCCTGGCGTACGAGGTTAATGGCATCCGGGAACCGTTCTGGATGTCTGGGAACCAAAATCAGCAAGAGATTGGGGAACTGATTTAATAATGCCTGATGGGCGGCAATGATGATGCTTTCTTCGCCGTCGTGGGTGCTTGTTGCAATCCATACCGGGCGGTGAGGCGCCCATTGACGACGTAATGTCACCGCTTTTGCGGCCAGTTGTGGCGTGACGGATATATCAAACTTCAGGCTGCCAGTAACGGTGACCTGATTGCTTCTGGCGCCAAGCGTAATAAAACGTGCGCCATCTTCTTCGTTTTGTGCGGCAATCAACGTAATTCGACGCAGTAGTCTGCCAACAAATTTACCTAATTTCGCATAACCAGCGGCTGAACGAGCAGAGAGCCGTGCGTTGGCAATGACCAGAGGAATGTGGCGTTTATGGAGTGCCGCGATCAGATTTGGCCACAGCTCGGTTTCCATAATTAACACCAGTTTGGGGTCAACTTTATTCAGAAAACGGTTCAGGGCATCCGGTAAATCGTAAGGCAGATAAATATGCTGAACGTCAGTGCCAAAAGCAGATTGTACCCGCTCAGAACCGGTTGGCGTCATGGTGGTGACCGTGATCGGCAAATCGGGATAACGATGTCGCAGAGCGCGAACTAATGGGATTGCAGCCAGCGTTTCGCCCACAGAAACCGAATGAAGCATGATGCCGCCGGGTTTTAGCGGGCGGCGATAAAAGCCGTAACGTTCGCCCCAGCGTTTACGGTAGGCCGGAGCCTTACGTCCGCGCACCCAAAGCCGTATCCAGATCAAAGGCTGAATAAGATAGAGCAATGTGGTGTAAAGCAACTCAAGCATGGGCGTTAGCTGGCTAATGGATGTGCTGTGGATTCTATGTATTTACCCGGTGCTTTGCTATTACTTTTGCCATTCAGGGACCAATTAGACGCTAAAGTGGTCAATCTGACGTGTGATAGACCATTAAGTTACATTCTGGCGTAACTCTTTGAAATTAAAGTCAGGGGCTAGAGAGGATAACAAAATTGGTTTTAAAGTTGACATTAATTTGCGCTAAGGAATTGATTGGAAAGACGAAAAGAAAAATGTGCTTAACTTTTATTCGTATCGGATTGCCGCTAAAGAAGTGGTACACTAGCGCGCAAAATTTAAGTGCGATATCAGTAATCAGGCAACTGTTGAGCCTGGGGCGGTAGCGTGCTTTTTTTTGCTTAACGGTATCGGACACTCTCAACAAAAGAGCCGCTTGTGGAAAAGTTATTCAGAAATATCCTGGTCATTAAAATGCGTTTTCATGGAGATATGCTACTGACAACCCCCGTCATCAGTACATTAAAACGTAACTATCCTGATGCCAAAATCGATGTGCTCCTTTACGAAGACACAAAGCCGATTTTATCTGAAAATCCGGAAATTAATGCGCTATATGGAATCAGTAAGAAAAACACCACGACAAAAAATAAAATCGCTAATTTCATTTCATTAATAAAAAAATTACGCCAAAACCAATATGATTTAGTAATCAACTTGACCGATCAGTGGCTGGTTGCACTATTGGTCCGTTTTTTGTCCGCTGATACAAAACTTTCCCCTGATTTCCTGCACCGTCAGAAGCCTTTCTGGCAGAAGAGCTTTACGCATCTTGTGCCGATTACTGGCGACCATATCGTCGAGCGTAACCTGTCGATTCTGAATCCACTTGGGCTTAAAACACTCAATCACGAACTGTCCATGCACTACGCTCCTTCCCATTGGAAAAATATCCATGAACAGCTAAAACAGCTCAACGTGGGTGAGCGCTATGTGGTTATTCAGCCAACCGCACGTCAGATCTTTAAATGCTGGGATAACGAGAAATTTTGCGAGGTTATTGATGCCTTACAGGAACAAGGTTATCCGGTTGTGCTGACCTCTGGACCTGGGAAGGAAGACCAGGAATGTATCCATGATATTGCTGAGGGATGCAAATTATCTCCCGTCACCGCGCTTGCGGGTAAAACGACGTTTCCTGAATTGGCTGCTCTCATTGATCATGCGGCGTTGTTTATCGGTGTTGACTCCGCGCCTATGCATATTTCCGCAGCGGTGAAGACCCCTATCATTTGTTTGTTTGGCGCGACGGATCATATCGCGTGGCGACCATGGGCGGAAAATGTCACGTTGCTTTGGGCTGGAAACTATCAGCCAGTACCGGCAAGAGAGCGGCTGGACCGTAGTTATAAATATCCGTCAGTGATCCCTGCGGAAGATGTCATTAACGCCGCCTGGCAAGTGCTCAATGGCGCCGCGCCAGAAGTTGAGGTGAATGCACAATGATTGTTGCCCTCTGTCTGTACAAATATTTTCCCTATGGTGGGCTACAGCGTGACTTTATGCGTATCGCTAAAACGATCGCGGCGCGCGGGCATCATGTCCGGGTCTATACACGAGCCTGGCAAGGGGAGCGTCCGGCGGAATTTGAGTGCGTTGATGTCCCGGTTACCGCACATTCCAACCATGGACGAGATAAACAGTATCAGACGTGGGTTCAGCAGCATTTAACTCAGTACCCGGCAGACCGCGTCCTGGGCTTTAACAAAATGCCGGGGCTGGATTATTACTACGCAGCGGATGTGTGTTATGCGGCGAAGGTAGCGAAAGAAAAGGGGTTCTTGTATCGCTTAACGGCGCGATACCGTCACTACGCAGCCTTTGAGCAAGCTGTCTTTAAACCAGGGGTGAAGACAAAGTTGCTGATGCTGACTACAAAACAAATTCTTGATTTTAAAATGTATTATCATACGGAAGACAATCGCTTTCAGCTTCTTCCGCCCGGCATCTATCCCGATAGAAAATACAGTAGTCAGGCCCCCGGTAGCCGTGAACGCTACCGTGAAGCCAACGGCATCACTCCGGATCACTTCTTATTGTTGCAGGTTGGTTCTGATTTTTCACGAAAAGGGGTCGGCCGCTCAATTGCCGCTGTCGCCGCACTGCCTGAGGCTATCCGTCGTCAAACCCAGCTCTTTGTTGTTGGTCAGGATAAACCTCGCGCATTCGCTGCGCAGGCAGAAAGAATGGGTGTGAAAGAGAACGTCCATTTCTTTGCTGGGCGTGATGATGTTGCACATCTGATGGCGGCCGCGGACGTGTTATTACATCCGGCGAAGCAGGAAGCTGCGGGAATTGTACTGGTTGAAGCTATCGCGGCGGGTTTGCCTGTGCTCGTGACGGAGGTCTGCGGGTACGCACCTCACGTAGCGGCGGCAGGATGCGGTGTTGTATTGAGTGAGCCTTTTGAGCAACATGTGCTTGATGACGATTTGCATAAGGTCCTGGCGGATAGTTCTCTTCGTGAAAAGTGGGCGAAAAATGCGCGGCATTATGCGGATACGCAGGATCTTTATAGTTTGCCAGAACATGTAGCGGATATTATTACAGGTGAATTGCATGGTTGAGTTAAATGAACCCTTTGCCACATTGTGGAAGGGAAAAGACCCATTCATCGAGGTTAGAAAGCTTCAGGGTGAGGTCTTTCGGGAACTAGAAACCCGTCGCACACTTCGTTTTAGCGTTGCTGATAAGAGCTATTTTTTGAAGTGGCACAGAGGTACCACTTATAAAGAAGTCATTAAAAATCTACTGTCACTTCGTATGCCGGTACTGGGTGCTGACCGTGAGTGGAATGCCATACACCGTTTAGCCTCCTTAGGCGTTGATACGATGCAAGGCGTTGCATTTGGCGAAACTGGTTGGAATCCGGTAAAGAAAACCTCTTTTATCATTACCGAAGATTTAACGCCAACTATTAGCCTGGAAGATTATTGTGCGAATTGGTGTGTTGAACCCCCGCATCCGCACGTAAAAAGAATGCTGATTCAACGTGTAGCCGATATGGTTCGCGCGATGCATCTTGGCGGTGTTAACCATCGTGATTGTTATATTTGCCATTTCTTACTTCATCTTCCATTTGATGATAAAAATGAAGATAGTCTAAAAATTTCGGTGATCGATCTGCATCGGGCACAAATTAGAAATAAAGTGCCTTTACGTTGGCGTAATAAGGATCTTACCGGGCTTTATTTTTCATCCGACAATATTGGATTGACGACCAGAGATTATTATAGATTTTTAAAAGTATATTTCAATCGTAGCCTGAAAGATATTATTAAGAACGAGAGTGTGTTCATTGAACAGGTTGAAGGAAAAGCCAAAGTTATTCGCGAAAGAACAATTCGCAAATCATTGTGATTTTAGCTGTAAAAAATATTATGTAAATGGAATTTGTATTTCATGGAATGAACTCATACTATGTCTCTTCTTGCATTTTTTATTTATAAATATTTGCCGGGTTTTGTTTCAATAGGGTTTATATGAATTCAAATACACAAACGCAAGCCTCACGTAAAGATATTGCAGTTTATTTGTTGTTAATTTCATTTTGTGTTCTATGTTTTGTCTGGCCTATCCAGAACTCAATTTTACCAACTAATAGAAATCTCTTTATATACTTAAG
The DNA here is from genome assembly GCF_002042945.1 of Citrobacter sp. A316. Lineage (NCBI taxonomy): Bacteria > Pseudomonadati > Pseudomonadota > Gammaproteobacteria > Enterobacterales > Enterobacteriaceae > Citrobacter > Citrobacter sp. A316. The sequence goes on along the minus strand of NZ_MVFZ01000023.1, from coordinate 67,373 downwards.
TACGGCATTAGTGCTATATTTTTACGTCCGTAAAAAATATGTATCTATTGAGCTTAGTCGACTGGCGAAATATGCTGTCGCTTTAACTCTTATTTTTCTCGTATTTACACTGGTCAATGGGTTATTTGTTGCGGTTGATGTGGGGAAAATGCTGCGCAGCTGGCAGGGGCAGTACCTGCGTGCAGGGCTATTATTCTTTGTTGGACTCTTTTTATATCCAATCTGTAAGTATCATTTTAAAAATATAACGGCCAATAAGGTATTGTCTTTAGTTGTTCTGTGTTCGCTAGGGGTGATATTTATTCACCTGCTGCAGAATATCTATTTTTATATCAAGACAGGAACGATACTCTGGGGTGAGACGTGGATTGTGCCATCTCGCACCGAGATGAGCTTCCAGATAAACATGGTTTCGGGAATTTTACTGGCGGAACTTGCCTGTCGACTGTTTCTGGGCCGTAAGTATCTAATTTTCAGCAACAAACTGATGGTTGCCTTTATTTTGCTGTGCTTCATCTGTTCAGCATTAGCGAAGACCCGCTGGGGGACTATTGGTCTGATTGGTAGTACGATTTCTATCTGCGTATTTATTGCCTTAAAAGCGATTAGCCGAAAGAACTTGCCGAAGCTCTGCCTGGCTGCACTGGTCGTTGCGATAGTAGTGGGTATTATAGGCTACACTTCCTGGCATCAGGACTCTCGCTGGAAAAGCCTAAGCATGGATATGGTTGCTGGTTGGGATCTGGGTATGCACAGTCGTTGCTATAACGGTTTTGATGGCCCGTTGATGCAGGACAGCACTGGACGCATCATGGATGACTCGAATAGTTGTCGAGCATCGTTCTTCCGTCAGGGGAGCGAACTGATCGCTGAATATCCGTTTGGTGCGGGTCCGCGAAAAGATGCATTCTTAATGCTTCTGCAGGAAAAATATCACGACCCTGTTATTCAGCAATCTAACAGCCATTACGGGTTGATTGATGTCGCGCTTCAGAACGGTGTCTTTGGGCTTATCAACTGGCTGGCATTTGTCATGTTGATGATTCTTATTGGCTGGCGTGCATTCTCTCGTGATTTAATTATTCCGGGTCTGTACTTGTCTCTTCTCACGGTGAGCTTCTTGTTCCGTAGTGGTGTAGATAATATGATGCGTGATCACTACCTTGAGCAAAACCTTGCGTTATCAGGTTTAATGCTGGGTCTGATCTTTACGAGTAATAAAATATTACGGGCTAAAAAATGAAAGTGTTAATTATTCGTAGAGATAATATTGGCGACTTGATACTGACAACGCCGCTGATCTCGACTATTGCAAAAGACATGAATTGTAAAGTTGATTTGTTGGTTAACACTTACAATCAATCGATTATCGAAAATAATCCTCATGTAGGTAAAGTTTTCTTATACAGCAAGCTGCACCACCGTTCTAAAGGCACATCTAGCCTTAAGGTATTGTTTCAGCGCCTGAAGACGATTATCGATCTGCGCCGTGCTAAATATGATGTCGCGATTATTGCCAAAGAGCATTGGGATAAACGACCTTTACAGTGGGCAAAATTAGCAGGTGCTAAAAGAATTATCGCTATTGGTAATGACTGTCCGGACATTGTCACCGATGCCATTCCTGAAACTCAGGAGCAGCTTCATCTGGTCAATTTATTGGATAGATTAACGGGACCGCTAGGCTGTACTTCTAAACCAGGTCCGCTGGAGTTGTATGTCACACCACAAGAACTGGCTGATATAAAAGCAAAGATAGAATTTCCACAGGATAATTTACCTGTTTATGGGTTGCAGATAAGTTCCCGAAGAGAAGAACAGCAATGGCAAAAAGAAAAGTTTGTTGAGCTTGCGCATAAACTTACAGCCATACAGGCGTGCCATATTATGTTATTCTGGTCTCCAGGAAAATCAGATAATAAGTTACATCCCGGTGATGATGATAAGGCTGATTTTATCCGCGCGCAATGTGCCGATCTGCCGATTATTCCAGTAAGAACGAATAGCGTTCGTGAGCTGATGGCTGGTATGTCACTATGCGATCAGATCGTGACCAGCGACGGTGGTGCCTTGCATATTGCTGCTGGGGTGCACAAACCAGTGGTGGCGCTGTTCGGCAACAAGGCTGCATGGCTATGGACGCCATGGGGTGTGCCGTACGAAATGCTGCAAGGAAAAGATTATGATGCTCGCAATATTAGCGTCGATGATGTATATACGCGGTTTGTAAGTCTGCAGGAGCAAGTGCGTAAAAATACGGCAATGGATGAAGCATAAGTTTACTTATTGCTATAGATAAGTTGATATATTGATCTCTATCTGGCGATAGATTAAATAGGTTTTATTTAATGATTAGAGCATTGAGAAAAAAAATCCAGCTATTACTGGTTAATCTTTTTTTAATGATATATACCCGTAAGAAAGATTTTTCTTTTAGTCAGCAAGAATTTGAAAATCAGGATAAAAATCAGCTGAAGAATATCCTGATTTATTCTTCAACGGCGCTGGGTGATTTCATGATGAACTCTCCAGCAATTCATGCGCTCCGCCAGACATATCCTTCAGCGACAATCACCCTGATTTGCCACAAAAAGATGTATGACTTCCTCAAAGGGGGGAGTGACTGGGACGAACTTATCTCATGGGATAACAAACTCACTACCCTCCCTGCATTGGTTAAAGAGATCAAAAAACGTGGAACGCCAGACCTGACGGTGATTCTTCACTCACATACACCTTACGATTTCCTTAGCGCCATCATTGCCGGCACAAAGTATGTCTTTGTGGATAACGATAAGCAGGACATTCCACTCGTAAGTAAATGGGCAACCAACAGAATCAGTAAATTCGTTGGGCATACTATTCAGCGAAAGCTGGAGCTCATCATGCCTTTGCTGAATGAAAAGCCTGACAACAGTATGCACCTGCCGTTTCCTGTCGAACGTATGGTGAGCGAGGAAGATTCAAAACTGCGCTGGATTGGTTTTCAAATGGGAGCATCATCCTTTAAGAAATGCTGGCCTGTTGAGCGATTTGTCACTTTCGCAAACCAACTTTTTGCCCATGATGATGTGCGTGTCGTCCTGATTGGCGCGCCGAATGAAGTGCCTCTACAGGACGAATTTTTGCAAAAGCTGGATAGCCGCTTTCATGACCGCGTAAAACCACTTATCGGTAAAACGACGCTTAAAGGGCTGATTCAGGAAGTGAAGAATATGGACCTGCTGGTAACATCTGATACAGGACCTATGCACCTTGCCGTGGCAATGCGGGTTCCGACGGTGAGTATGTATGTGATTACCTCCCCCTATCTTTATGGCCCCTATCAGGACCCTCAATTGCACAAGGTGGTTTACAAAGCCTATACGACGCTGGATGAAATTAAGTATCGTTCAGCGCTAGAGAAGGTGAGTTGTGAAGAGATCATGGCGCATGTAAAACCATTCCTGCAGTAAGCTTACCGATGCTCTGCATGTTCTGATAAGCGTGCAGAGCACCCGTCCCGAGTCGGGGGTTTATATGTCGGACGGTAGGTGTGTCAGTACTTGCTGAGCGGTGAGTAACGACAGTTTTCCTTCCGGAGCAATGCACGTTAACTGGTTCTTACCGTATCCACCAATGAGCCCAGGGTCGGTGGGACCATACAGCGTAACGTTTGGGCGATTGAGTGCGGCGGTCAGGTGACTAAGGCCTGTATCAACCGAAACTACAAATTCAGCACCGGCGAGGATACGCGCAATTTCCTCAAGACTCATCCTTGGCAATACATCGACATTATCAAATCCTTCCGCAATTCTTCTTGCTCTTTCCTCTTCATGCGCTGCTCCCCAGGGAAGCTTAATGCGAATCCCTGTCTTTGGTATCAGCGTAATAAGGTCCCGCCAGTGCGCTTCTGTCCAATGCTTATCATCTCGCGTGGTCGCATGTAAAAATACGGCGTAGGGCTGCGAATTAGACGTTTGCTGTTTTACAAAATGCTGCGCAATAGCGTAATCACCCTGTAACTGCGGTTTAGCATATCCCAGACTTTTGGCGAACAATTCACGTGTACGTTCTACCGCATGCTGCTGTTTGGCTATGTGATGTTTGCGATCATAAAACAGACTCGCCAGCGGTTCGCGGGCGGTGCTCCAGTCCATACCGTGCTTGATGCCACGTGCCAGACGTGTCACCAACGCCGCGCTTTTAACCAAACCCTGCGCATCAATTATCGCGTCATACTGTTGTAAACGCACCGCATCACGAAACGCTTTACGCTCGGCTTTAATCGGCGCTGAAAACCAGGCTTTACGCCAGCGACGGATCGCCACTGGGATAACCCGGCCAACGGCTGAATGCCAGGAGGGGATTTGAGCGAACCCTTCTTCCACCACCCAATCAAATTGAATACCCGGAATAGCCTGCTGCGCATCGGTTAATGCGGGCAACGTATGCAGTACATCGCCCATAGACGACGTTTTAACGATCAGAACCCGCATCCGTCAGGTTTCCTCTTGTAACAACAGGTCGTTGAGTTCTTCCAGCACGCGCTGCGGCGTGATGTCAATCAGGCTTTGGTGATAGCCTTCTGCCGCATCGCCTTTACGCACTTTGTGATACCCCGTAATCAGGCGAATTACACGTGCCTTGTGGGAAAGCGGAGGCGTAAAATCTGGGCTACTTGGACCATACAATGCGACCAGTGGACGGTTCAGCGCCGCGGCCACGTGCATTAATCCAGAATCGTTGGTGACGACTGCTTTGCAGGCGGCGAGCAGAATGACGGCCTGTTCAAGCTGTGTTTCGCCCGCCAGATTACGGCACCAGGCTTGCTGTTCAGTGCTCAGCGTTGCCAGGATCTCATTGCCGGCTTCATGGTCTTTTGCTGAGCCAAACAGCACAATCTGATGGCCTTCATCGATTAGCTGCTTTGCGAGCTCCGCGTAGTGGTAATGTGGCCAGCGTTTAGCCGGACCAAATTCCGCACCCGGGCAAAAGCCGATGATGGGACGTTCGGCTGAAAGGGAGAATTGACTACAGGTCAGGGACTTTTCACCCTCGCTAACCTGCAACTGCGGCCATAGCAGAGGCTGCGGCAAATCTTTGGCCGTCAGCATCACGCCTTTATCATAAGCCAGAGCCACATAGCGCTCGACCATCAGCGGCCATGCGTCTTTATCCAGCACGCGCGCATCGTTTATCAGACCGTAGCGCATCTCGCCTCGCCAACCTGTACGATGAGGAATACCCGCAAAGAACGGCACCAGAGCGGATTTAAACGAGTTAGGCAACACATAAGCGCGGTCATAGCGTTTCTCACGCAGGCTGTGGCCGAGTTTACGGCGCTCGCCGATCTCCAGCGCGCCGTGCCCCAACGGCATGGCGATAGCTTCGTTGACTTCTGGCATGCGCGACAATAACGGACGGCACCAGGCTGGTGCCATCACGTCGATTATCGCCTGGGGATAGCGCGCCTTGAGCGTGCGATAGAGACTTTGCGACATCATCATGTCGCCTACCCAAGACGGGCCAACCACCAAAATTTTCATACTTACGCGCCGCGGTTCAGCCAGGCCATATATTCCGTGACGCCTTCGGCGACGGTTTTAAACGGCTTATCATAGCCCGCTGCGCGCAGGTTCGTCAGATCTGCCTGAGTAAATGCCTGGTAGCGGCCTTTCAGTTTTTCTGGGAATGGAATGTACTCAATGCTGCCTTTTTTGTGGTACGCCAGCGTAGCATCGGCAACGGCCTGGAAAGATTCCGCACGACCTGTACCGAGGTTAAAGATGCCTGAAACCCCGTTTTCCAGGAACCACAGGTTTACTGCTGCAACATCGCCGACATAGACGAAATCACGTTTGAAGTTTTCACTGCCTTCGAACAGTTTTGGTGTTTCGCCATTGTTAAGCTGGGTGTTGAGGTGGAAGGCGACGCTTGCCATGCTGCCTTTGTGGCCTTCACGCGGTCCATAGACGTTGAAATAGCGGAAGCCAACAATCTGAGAATTGGCTTCTGGCAGGATCTGACGCACGTACTCGTCGAACAGGAATTTTGAGTAACCGTAGACGTTCAGCGGTTTCTCATATTCACGGGATTCGATGAAATCAGAAGTGCGACCGCCGTAGGTGGCGGCAGAGGATGCGTACAGGAACGGGATTTCACGCTCCAGGCAGTAGTGCAGCAGCTCTTTGGAGTATTGATAGTTGTTATCCATCATATACTTGCCGTCCCACTCGGTGGTGGAAGAGCATGCGCCTTCGTGGAAGATCGCTTCGATATCGCCGAAATCTTCCCCGGCCATAATCTGGATCAGGAAGTCTTCCTTGTCCATGTAGTCAGCAATATTCAGATCCACCAGGTTAACAAACTTGGTGCCGTCTTTCAGGTTGTCCACCACCAGGATGTCGGTGATACCTTTATCATTCAGGGACTTAACGATGTTGCTGCCGATAAAGCCCGCGCCGCCGGTAACGATGATCATAAATGTAACCTTTGAATTATGGAGTCAGAGACAATCTCAGACACGAATACTTCTATCATATCACTACATGGCTTAGGCTTCAGCCATTCACCGATAAGCCGTGCGGGTACACGTGATTTATGCTTCATTTTGAAGAAGTGATGATGCGTCATCTCGTATCAACGTATAGCTTTGGGTAATATGTGCTGAAATTTGCCCAGTCTGGAGAATTGAAATGCGTGGGGATTTTTACAAACAGTTAACGAACGATCTCGAAACCGCACGTGCGGAAGGATTGTTTAAAGAAGAACGCATTATTACATCTGCCCAGCAGGCGGATATCACCGTGGCGGACGGAAGCCACGTTATTAACTTTTGTGCGAACAACTATCTGGGGCTGGCTAACCACCCGGAACTGATTGCAGCGGCAAAAGCGGGTATGGATTCTCACGGATTTGGTATGGCTTCGGTTCGCTTTATTTGCGGTACCCAGGACAGCCATAAGCAACTGGAGCAAAAACTGGCGGCATTCCTCGGTATGGAAGATGCCATCCTTTACTCTTCCTGCTTCGACGCCAACGGCGGCCTGTTTGAAACGCTGCTGGGCGCAGAAGACGCAATTATTTCCGATGCCCTGAATCACGCATCTATCATTGATGGCGTGCGCCTGTGTAAAGCAAAACGTTTCCGTTACGCCAACAACGATATGGTGGAGCTGGAAGCTCGCCTGAAAGAAGCGCGTGAAGCGGGCGCTCGCCATATCCTGATCGCCACTGATGGCGTGTTCTCTATGGATGGTGTGATCGCTAACCTGAAAGGCGTTTGCGATCTGGCGGATAAATACGACGCGCTGGTCATGGTTGATGATTCCCATGCCGTCGGTTTTGTCGGCGAAAATGGTCGTGGCTCCCATGAATACTGTGACGTGATGGGTCGCGTGGACATCATCACCGGTACGCTGGGTAAAGCGCTCGGCGGCGCATCTGGTGGTTACACCGCAGCGCGCAAAGAAGTTGTTGAGTGGTTGCGTCAGCGTTCCCGTCCTTATTTGTTCTCCAACTCACTGGCGCCGGCGATTGTTGCGGCCTCCATTAAAGTGCTGGAAATGGTTGAAGCTGGCAGCGACCAGCGCGATCGCCTGTGGGCGAATGCACGTCAGTTCCGCGAGCAAATGTCTGCCGCAGGCTTTACGTTAGCCGGTGCGGATCACGCGATCATCCCGGTCATGCTGGGTGATGCAGTAGTGGCACAGGCGTTCGCCCGCGAGCTGCAAAAAGAGGGGATTTACGTTACCGGATTCTTCTATCCGGTGGTTCCAAAAGGCCAGGCGCGTATCCGTACCCAGATGTCTGCGGCGCATACCCCTGAGCAGATTACGCGTGCTGTTGAGGCGTTCACACGCATTGGTAAACAACTGGGCGTTATTGCCTGAGGATGTGAAATGAAAGCGTTATCCAAACTGAAAGCGGAAGAGGGCATTTGGATGACCGACGTTCCTGAACCGGAAGTCGGTCATAACGATTTGCTGATTAAAATCCGTAAAACAGCCATCTGCGGGACTGACGTTCACATTTATAACTGGGATGAATGGTCGCAAAAAACCATCCCGGTACCGATGGTCGTTGGGCATGAATATGTCGGCGAAGTTGTTGGCATCGGCCAGGAAGTTAAAGGCTTTAAAATCGGCGATCGCGTTTCAGGCGAAGGTCATATCACCTGCGGGCATTGCCGTAACTGCCGCGGTGGACGTACTCACCTGTGCCGCAATACGACCGGTGTTGGTGTAAATCGTCCGGGCTGCTTTGCGGAGTACCTGGTGATCCCGGCATTTAACGCATTTAAAATCCCGGACAATATCTCCGACGACCTGGCGTCTATCTTCGATCCGTTCGGTAATGCAGTGCACACGGCGCTGTCGTTTGATCTGGTTGGGGAAGATGTACTGGTTTCCGGTGCGGGTCCAATCGGTATTATGGCGGCAGCGGTCGCGAAGCATGTTGGCGCACGCCACGTAGTGATCACCGACGTTAATGAGTATCGCCTTGAGCTGGCGCGTAAAATGGGTATCACCCGCGCGGTCAACGTGTCGAAAGAGAATCTGACCGACGTGATGGCTGAACTGGGTATGACCGAAGGGTTTGATGTGGGCCTGGAGATGTCCGGGGCGCCGCCAGCGTTTCGCGCCATGCTGGACACCATGAACCACGGTGGTCGTATTGCTATGCTGGGTATTCCGCCATCTGATATGTCCATCGACTGGACGAAAGTTATCTTTAAGGGGCTGTTTATTAAAGGTATCTACGGTCGTGAGATGTTTGAAACCTGGTACAAAATGGCTGCACTGATCCAGTCTGGACTGGATTTGTCGCCGATAATCACCCATCGATTCTCCATCGATGAATTCCAGCAGGGCTTTGACGCGATGCGTTCAGGCCAGTCAGGGAAAGTGATTCTGAGCTGGGATTAGTATTAAGCCGGTAAGAATGAATAGCCAGATATGATTAATATCTGGCTATTTTTTACTTGCCGCGAATTTTTCGTGAAAGTCGGCGAAGCTTTTCTTTCAATAAAATCAGGTTATAAACGAAGCCACGACCCTGAATATCGATATTGTATTTATTCCGGAGCGTGAGGATATCGTTCGCCTGGCATATTTTCATAATGCCTTTGCATGAAAGATCGATAACTTTAAGTTCACCAGATGGCGTTCTAATAAAATTCCCAGGGTGAATGTCATTCGATGCAAGACCTGCATTGTGAAGTTTAATAATACAGTTTTTCACCTCTTCGGCATTACTTTCGTTGATTTCGGCAAGGGGTTTGCCATCAATGTATTCATGCACGGTTGACACTTCAACACATTGACGAAAATGACATTTTTCAGCGACGTAATACAGGTCTGCAGTACAGGCGCGTTGTTCTGGAGTTAAGCGTGCCAGTCGTTTAATCATATGTGAATAAAAGGGACCGGAAATAAAGTTTAGCGCTTTTTTTTCAAAGCGGTTGTCTATTTCACGATCGTTTTTGACGATGAACTTTTTATTTTCATATTCGACAAGATGGACGCTGCGAAAACCATTTTCAGCATTCAGTTGCTTCCCTTTTATTTCACTATTTGATATTTTTTCCATCAACAAAGGGAAATTAATATTTTCATTCTTGAAATAAACATTAAAGTCACCTAATTCAATCCTACTAATGTTCATTAAATTCGCCTTCGTATATATAATTTATTGTAGATAGTAATATTCTGTATTATACAAAATTGTATCGACGATGGTTAGTTAATACATGCTTTTATGTAAAAGGCACATAAGCAGCGCAGCTATACTCTATCTAATTGAAAATAATTGATTAATTTATTTTCGTTATGAAGATTTATGACTTAAAGTATCAATGTAGCAAGGGGGGTTTGGCCATCATTACATTTGTACTGTTCATTTTGTGATAGAGATCAAGTTAGTATAACAAAATCCTTTGTCATACACAGGTAACAACTAAGTTGGCTATTTGTGCTGTTTTTTGTTTCTCGGACGTGTAAGTAAATAGATTATAAATCTAGTTAATATAAATTTGTAGGGACGCTGGCCTATTCCTCTGAAAATTTTATCTCTTGTTCGACCTTAATAATATCTTAATAATCGGGTGATAGAGTAACGACAATCCCATAGATTAGATGATTACCCTAAGATGCAAAGTAAATATAAATTAAGCGTTATTATCCCTTTATATAATGCCGGTAGTTACTTTCGTGACTGTATGGAGTCGTTAATTGCGCAGACCTGGAAAGATCTTGAAATCATCATTGTAAATGATGGTTCTACGGACTGCTCAGTCGATATTGCGCAATGCTATGCGGAAAAGTATCCCCATGTTCGGCTGCTGCATCAGGCCAACCAGGGTGTCTCTGTCGCGCGTAACCTTGGCCTGGATGTCGCTGTGGGGGATTATATCGCATTCGTTGATGCCGATGATGAAGTCTATCCGGAGATGTATGAGACATTGATGGGAATGGCTTTGCAGGATAACCTTGACGTTGTACAAAGCAACGCAGACTGGAGTTCGCGGGAAACATCCCGAGTCTGGGTATCCATTCCAACAGATCGTCTGCGTTCTACCGGTATTCTCTCCGGCCCAGACTGGTTGCGTATGGGGCTTGCTTCGCGCCGCTGGACGCATGTTCTCTGGATGGGGGTATATAGAAATGACCTTATTAAAGAACACAATATAAGGTTTATCCCTGGGTTACACCATCAGGATGTCTTGTGGAGTACGGTGTTTATGTTTAATGCCACTCGTGTGAAATATACGGAAAAACCATTATATAAATACTACCAACATGATGGCTCAATTAGCCACATGAAGCGGCAGGGTGAAGCGAATTTAAACTATCAACGGCACTATATAAAGATCACTCGCCTGCTGGATGAACTTAATCATAGCTACGCTAACCGCATCACTATCCATCCTGAGTTTAAACAACAGGTGATTTATGAGGGACTGCGAGTATGTCATTGTATTCGTAAAGAACCCGATCCACAGATCCGTCAGCGCATGATTGCTGAAGTATTTGTATCGGGTATGTTCAAGCGTATGGTGAGGAATATCTGCAGCGTTAAGCTGGGTTATCAGGTGCTGTTGTGGGCCATCCGCTTTAGCCAGTGGCGCGATAAATCACTGACGCCGCGCCGCCTGGCCCATTTAACGCTGGATAGTAAAGACTGATTATTGCCAGCCCTGCCACTGCAGGCGCATATACTGCACCAGCGTGCTTTGGGTGATGCTTTCGCCGAGCACGCTGAAGAAGCGGCTGGCGTACACTGGCTCTAACGGCTGTTTCGGTTTGCATAATTTCACTCCACGGAAAGGATTCCGCGGCGCATCAGGTGTACCGTTTCTCGGTGGCGTGAGGTTTGGTCTGGAGGTATCCACCTGTGGTTCATTTAGCAGGCTGCTTGGGCGAACCAGAGTGATGTCGGCTGGCAGGCTATACAGCATCTGCTGCAGGACGCGAACCGTAGACGGGTGAGGGTGGCCAATGGCGATTGCGGAACCGTTGCGGCGCGCCAGCTCGACGGCACGATTAAACTGACGGCGAATATCGGCTTCGTTTTGCGTGTCATCCAGGAAGACTTTGCGTTTGATGACCTTCACACCGGTGCCTGACGCTGCGCGCATTGCCTGGCTGTTACCGATGGTCATGCTGTCCAGAAAGTAGAGGTCGTAGCGTTCCAGCGCCTGCATCACCTTCTGCATGCCAAACAAACTGGAGGTCATCGCGCTGCCCATGTGGTTGTTCAGCCCGACCGCATTCGGCACTTTGCTTACCGCGTCGCGAATAATCCGCTCAATCTCTTCGTTGCTCATTTCCGGGCGTAACGTATCTTTCTCTAACGGCTGTTTGCTCAGCGGCGCCATCGGTAGATGGATTAAGACTTCATGCCCGCTGTTATGCGCTTTGATTGCCATTTCACGTGCATGTGGGGCGTTAGGCAAAACGGCAACGGAGATGGCAGAAGGCATTGCCAGTACCTGGTTTTCAGTGTGTGGGCGATAGCCGAAATCATCAATAACGATGGCGAGTTTGCCAGCAAATACAGGTGTTGCGAAGGCCAGCAGGCTGGCGAGAGAGAGTAGTAGACGACGAAATTGTTGTGGCAAAACTTATCTTCCCAACCACGGCTGTGGATTGACCGCCTGACCCTGGCGACGAATTTCGAAATAGAGTGCCGGCCTGCCCTGACCGCCGCTGCTACCCACAAGTGCTATAGGCTGCCCGGCGCGAACCTGCGTACCGACGCTGACCAGTGCGCTCTGGTTATAACCGTACAGGCTCATATCGCCTTTACCGTGTTCTACGACGACTACCAGGCCATAGCCCTGCAGCCAGTCCGCCAGAATGACGCGACCATCGGCAATGGCTTTAACTTCGGTGCCTTCGGATGCGCCAATAACCATCCCCTTCCAACGTAGCTCACCCTGCAGCTGTTCGCCATAACGATGTAGAGTTGGACCACGAACGGGCCAGAATGCCTGACCGCGAGGCGAACCCAAACCGCCGGTACGCGACATCAGTGATTTTTCACTTTCGGTCGGTTTATAGGTTGAGCCTTTTCGCGACGCATCCTGTTGCTTATCGCGTACGGCCTGAGCCTCGCGTGCTTCACGTTCGGCACGAGCTTTGGCTGCGGCTTCGGCGCGGGCAATGCTGTTGCGCAGACGGGATTCGTTGGCGCGCATTTCGCCCAGTTGCTGTTGCCCCTGTTGAATCGATGATTCCAGACTCGAAAGCGTTTTCTGGCGTTCGTTACGTGCCTGTTCCAGCTTAGCCTGCTGAGCGCGCTGTTCGTACAGAAGCGTCTGCTGCTCGCTCTGCTTATCTTCCAGCTCGGCTTTTTGCGAGTCGACCTCTTCGCGGGTTTGTTTCAACTGTGCGATAGTTTCCTGTCGCGCCTGGTTCAGATAGCCGAAATAGGCCTGCAGGCGTTGCCCGCGCTGGCTCTCTTCCCCGCTGAGGATAAGCTGAATACCGGTGTGTTCGCCCTGGCGAAATGCTGCATCAAGTTGGGCTGCAAGGCTGCGTTCTTGCGCTGCTCGTTGCTTTTCCAGCTTCGCGAGTGCTGCATTCATCTCTGCGATTTGCGCATTCAGTTGTGCCAGTGAGTTTTGCGTTTCGCGCAACTGCCTTGCAGCAACGGCGATGGCTTGTTCCTGAGCTTTAAGCTGAGCGAGGAGGGTGGCGCGTTGTTGTTGCTGTTGGCGTACCGCGCGTTCTTTTGCCGCGATATCGGCCTGAATAGATTTGAGCTGGTCGCGTTCGTCCGCGTGGGCGGAAAAGGCGCACAGCAATACGCCAGCGCTAAGCGCGCTGGCGTAGAACAAGGGCCTGACTGAAAACTTACGCGGTTTCACGGCCCGAGTGATGGTATTAATCGCCTTTCCCCTCATGGGGAGGGATTATTCCACGATGAACAGCGGCTTACCAGTCATCTCTTGCGGGATTTCCATACCCATCAGCGTCAGCATCGTCGGGGCGATATCAGAAAGTTTGCCGCCTTCAACTGCTTTGACGTTCTTACCACCGACATAAATCAGCGGAACGGGCAGGTTGGTGTGCGCTGTGTGCGCCTGACCGGTGGACGGATCGCGCATCTGCTCTGCGTTACCGTGGTCTGCGGTGATCAGCAGTTGGCCGCCAACGGATTCAACCGCTTTAGTCACCTGCTCAACGCAGTGATCCAGCGCTTCAACCGCTTTAACCGCTGCTTCCATCACCCCGGTGTGACCAACCATGTCGCCGTTCGGGTAGTTACAAATGATGGTGTCGTATTTTCCACTCTCAATCGCAGCAACCAGTTTTTCGGTCAGCTCAGCAGAGCTCATTTCCGGCTGCAGATCGTAGGTCGCAACTTTCGGCGAGTTGATCAGGATGCGGTCTTCGCCTTTGAACGGTTCTTCTACGCCGCCGTTGAAGAAGAAGGTCACGTGTGCATATTTTTCAGTTTCGGAAATACGCAGCTGCGTTTTGTCGTTCTTCGCCATCCACTCGCCAAGGGTGTTAGCCAGAGAGGCTGGCGGGTAAGCAACCGCAGTTTTGATGTCGGCCGCGTATTCGGTCAGCATCACAAAGTTGAGGTTAACGACTTTCTTACGGGCGAAGCCGTCGAAGTCAGCGTTAACAAACGCACGGGTGATTTCACGCGCACGGTCAGCACGGAAGTTCATGAAAATCAGCGTATCGCCGTCTTCCATGGCGGCTTCAGCCTGGCCTTCAGCACGGATCACGGTCGCTTTCACGAATTCGTCGTTTTCGTCGCGGGCATAAGCAGCTTGCAGGCCTTCAACCGCCGTAGCGAACTGGAACTCACCTTTTGCCAGCGTCATCAGGTCATAAGCCTGTTCAACGCGATCCCAACGGTTGTCGCGGTCCATAGCGTAGTAACGACCAATGATGGACGCTACGCGGCCTTTGCCCAGCGCGGCAAATTTCTCTTCGAATTTCTGCAGTGAATGTTCAGCGCTGCGCGGCGGGGTATCACGGCCATCAAGGAAAGCGTGCAGGTAGATTTTCTCAGCGCCACGTTCAGCGGCCATTTCTACCATCGCCATGATGTGATCTTCGTGGCTGTGAACGCCGCCCGCGGAGAGAAGACCCATAATGTGTACCGCTTTGCCGCTATTTTTTGCCTGGTCGACCGCATTGGTCAGCACCGGGTTAGCGAAGAAAGTACGCTCTTTAATTTCTACATCCAGACGGGTCAGGTCCTGATACACGATGCGGCCCGCGCCCAGGTTGACGTGACCCACTTCGGAGTTGCCCATCTGGCGATCGGGCAGGCCAACTTCCAGGCCAGACGCATCAATCAGGGTATGCGGACGTTTTGCCCACAGGGCATCCATTACCGGGGTTTTGGCATTAAAGATGGCGTTATCCTGGCTGTCTTCGCGATAGCCATAGCCATCCAGAATCACCAGTACCATAGGTTTTTTAGAAACCGACATTGCGACAACCTCACACTTAATAGATAAAAAATAATTGCGTAATTTTACTACAGCTGAATCGATAAAGTAGCCCCAGAAGATCAAATAATCGACCAGAGCGCGCCGCAGAGGGCGTGGTTTTAGGTTTTTTTTTCCGTAGCGCCCCGCAAAAATGCAATCCAATGCACGCTCTGGCTGTATTTGCGCCAACGCGCAGGTATACTCCTTTCCTGGTTTTTTTAATCACTGAGTCGGGAGTTGTTACCCCCCATGCAAGAAATTATGCAATTTGTTAGTCGCCACCCTGTATTGAGTATCGCCTGGATTGCGTTACTGGCGGCTGTATTATTTACCACGTTTAAGAGCCTGACTTCCAAAGTGAAGGTGATTACGCGCGGAGAAGCCACACGTCTCATCAATAAAGAAGACGCCGTTGTCGTGGATTTACGTCAGCGCGACGACTTCCGCAAAGGTCATATCGCTGGCTCCACTAACCTGCTGCCGAGCGAAATCAAAGCCAACAACTTTGGCGAACTGGAAAAACACAAAAACAAACCTGTTATTGTGGTTGATGGCTCAGGCATGCAGTGCCAGGATTCAGCGACTGCGCTGATTAAAGCCGGTTTTGAGCAGGTGTCTGTACTGAAAGATGGCGTAGCGGGCTGGAGTGGTGAGAATCTGCCACTGGTTCGCGGCAAGTAATTTACCCGTCTTCTTTCATGCCGCAGGGTAAAAAGAACACTGGAGATAAGTCATGGCCAATATTGAGATCTATACCAAAGCAACCTGCCCGTTTTGCCATCGTGCAAAGGCGCTGTTGAATAGCAAGGGTGTGAGTTTCCAGGAGCTTCCGATTGACGGCGATGCCGTGAAGCGTGAAGAGATGATCAAGCGCAGTGGCCGTACTACGGTTCCGCAGATTTTTATTGATGCACAGCACATTGGTGGTTGTGACGACTTGTATGCGTTGGATGCGCGTGGTGGACTGGATCCGCTGCTGCGTTAAGGCGTACCGAAGTATTTAAAGGACAACACTAAAGGGTTTTCTCAACATGTCAGAACAAAATAACACTGAAATGGCTTTCCAGATCCAACGTATCTATACCAAGGATGTGTCTTTCGAAGCGCCAAATGCACCGCATGTTTTCCAGAAAGATTGGCAGCCAGAGGTTAAACTGGATCTTGATACCGCATCTACCCAACTGGCAGATGATGTGTATGAAGTAGTGCTGCGTGTCACCGTAACGGCTTCCCTGGGTGAAGAAACTGCGTTCCTGTGCGAAGTTCAGCAGGGCGGTATTTTCTCCATCAGTGGTATCGAAGGGACTCAGATGGCGCATTGCCTGGGCGCATACTGCCCGAACATTCTGTTCCCGTATGCCCGCGAATGCATCACCAGCCTGGTTTCACGCGGTACATTCCCGCAACTGAACCTTGCGCCGGTCAACTTTGATGCGCTGTTCATGAACTATTTACAGCAGCAGGCTGGCGAAGGTACTGAAGAACATCAGGATGCCTGATGAACCAAAGTAATGCTTCAATGACTGTGATTGGTGCCGGCTCGTACGGCACCGCTCTTGCCATCACCCTGGCAAGAAATGGCCATCAGGTTGTCCTGTGGGGCCATGATCCGAAACATATCGCGACTCTCGAGCACGATCGCTGCAACGTCGCGTTCCTCCCTGATGTGCCTTTTCCCGATACGTTGCGCCTGGAAAGTGATTTAGCCACTGCGCTGGCCGCCAGTCGTAATATTCTGGTGGTGGTGCCGAGCCACGTCTTTGGCGAAGTGCTGCGTAACATCAAACCATTGATGCGTCCTGACGCACGACTGGTCTGGGCGACAAAAGGTCTGGAAGCGGAAACAGGGCGTCTGCTGCAGGACGTCGCGCGTGAAGCGCTGGGGGACTCAATTCCACTGGCGGTCATCTCCGGTCCGACGTTCGCCAAAGAGCTGGCTGCGGGCATGCCGACGGCGATTTCTCTGGCCTCGACGGACGACACCTTTGCTGACGATCTCCAGCAGTTGCTGCATTGCGGCAAAAGCTTCCGCGTTTACAGCAATCCGGATTTCATTGGTGTGCAGCTTGGCGGTGCGGTGAAAAACGTTATTGCCATTGGCGCAGGGATGTCTGACGGCATCGGTTTCGGCGCGAATGCACGAACCGCATTGATCACCCGTGGGTTGACCGAAATGTCTCGTCTTGGTGCGGCGCTGGGTGCCGATCCTGCCACCTTTATGGGGATGGCGGGTTTAGGCGATCTGGTGCTGACCTGTACCGACAACCAGTCGCGCAACCGTCGTTTTGGCATGATGCTCGGCCAGGGGATGGACGTGCAGG
Source organism: Citrobacter sp. A316 (assembly GCF_002042945.1). Lineage (NCBI taxonomy): Bacteria > Pseudomonadati > Pseudomonadota > Gammaproteobacteria > Enterobacterales > Enterobacteriaceae > Citrobacter > Citrobacter sp. A316. The sequence continues at coordinate 50,108 of NZ_MVFZ01000023.1, read as the reverse complement.
GCGCGCAGGACAAGATTGGCCAAGTGGTTGAAGGCTATCGCAATACGAAAGAAGTTCGTGAATTGGCGCACCGTTTTGGTGTTGAGATGCCAATAACCGAGGAAATTTATCAAGTATTGTATTGCGGAAAAAACGCGCGCGAGGCAGCATTGACGTTATTAGGCCGTGCACGCAAGGACGAGCTGAGTCGCCACTAGCTGTAAGGAACTGTTGAATATAACGACCCGACCCGCGAAGAACGGGTCGGTCGTTTTGCTACCTTCTGGAGTACGCAATGCCGTGTGAAGAACTGGATATCGTCTGGAAAAACATTAAAGCAGAAGCCCGGGCACTGGCAGAATGTGAGCCAATGCTGGCCAGTTTTTACCACGCAACGCTGCTCAAGCATGAAAATCTCGGCAGTGCGCTAAGCTATATGCTGGCGAATAAACTCGCTTCTCCGATCATGCCCGCCATTGCGATTCGCGAAGTCGTGGAAGAGGCCTACGCGGCCGATCCTGAAATGATTGCCTCGGCGGCCTGTGATATTCAGGCGGTACGTACGCGTGACCCCGCTGTCGATAAATATTCCACTCCACTTCTGTACCTGAAGGGTTTTCATGCGCTTCAGGCCTACCGTATCGGTCACTGGCTGTGGCATCAGGGGCGTCAGGCGCTGGCGATCTTCCTGCAAAATCAGGTATCCGTTAGCTTCCAGGTAGATATTCACCCGGCGGCAAAAATTGGTCGTGGGATTATGCTCGATCACGCCACCGGCATTGTGGTTGGTGAAACGGCAGTGATTGAAAACGACGTCTCTATTCTGCAATCCGTCACGCTGGGCGGGACTGGTAAAGCCGGCGGCGATCGTCATCCGAAAATTCGTGAAGGCGTGATGATTGGCGCGGGCGCAAAAATTCTCGGCAACATTGAAGTCGGGCGCGGCGCGAAGATTGGCGCAGGTTCGGTCGTGCTACAGCCCGTACCGCCGCATACCACCGCCGCAGGCGTTCCTGCACGCATCGTCGGCAAGCCAGACAGCGATAAACCGTCTATGGATATGGATCAGCATTTCAACGGGATTCATCATACTTTCGAATACGGCGATGGGATCTGATTTCGAGCTATCTTACTTGTCATCTTGAACCCGGGCTGTACTCGCCATCCTCACGTACTACGTGTACGCGCAGGTCGGCAAGCGCAGTCCGTGTCCAACCTGACTGCGCCGATAACGCTCGAAAAATAACGGTAAATTTTTTCGTAGGTCGGATAAGGCGTCAGCCGCCATCCGACAAAAATCAACTACGCAATACCGCGCCGGGATAACCTAACTGGCGCCAGGCCTCATACACCACCACCGACACCGCATTCGACAGGTTCATACTGCGACTGTCCGGCATCATCGGAATACGAATTTTTTGTTCAGCTGGCAGTGCGTCGAGGATGCTGGCTGGCAGACCGCGAGTTTCCGGGCCAAACATCAGATAATCCCCATCCTGATAGCTTACCGCGCTATGCGCTGGCGTACCTTTGGTGGTCAGGGCAAACAGACGTTGCGGATTTTCTGCGGCGACGAAGGCGGCGTAATCAGGGTGGCGCAGCACAGCGGTAAATTCATGGTAATCCAGCCCCGCGCGACGCAGGCGCTTGTCGTCCCAGGTAAAGCCCATTGGCTCAATAATATGCAGACGAAAGCCGGTATTGGCGCAAAGACGGATAATATTGCCGGTATTTGGCGGGATTTCTGGTTCGAATAAAACGATGTTAAGCATACTGCCCCCTTGATAACGGGGGGCAGAATAGCAGAAAGAGCGGGTACTATGCGACGGTCAGCGCGTGCGGTTTATAGCGTTGCAGTTTGTAAATCGTTGCGGCAGCTGCGACCAGCGCAGGAAGGCTGAGGAACATTAATATACTGTCTGCCTGCCATTGTAGGGAAAGCAGCTGGGCGCTCATCATCGTTCCGGCTACGCCACCGAAGCGGCCTACGCCCTGCATCCAGGCAATGCCTGTTGCGCGGCAATGGGTTGGATAAAACGTTGCGGCCAGCGTTTGCAGCCCGGACTGCGCGCCGTTCATGGTAATCCCCATCAGGAAGATCAGTGCGCCGAACAGGATGATATGGTTATGTTCAAACCCGAGAGCGAGGGCAAACAGCATCGTCAGAATAAAGCCGAGTGACACCACTTTATGCGCTTCCCAACGGTCCATTAGCCAACCGGCCAGCAGGATCCCCGCCGTACCACCGAAGGTAAACAGCGACGTCAACCAGGCAGATTCAGCCAGCGGATAACCCATTCCCAGCATCAGCGTTGGCATCCAGCTCAGCAGTACGTAATAGATAACCAGTCCCATAAAATAGGTCATCCAGAGCATCAGCGTACCCGGCAGCCAGGGCATACTGAATAACTGTGCCACGCTGCCTTTTTTGACCGTGACGCGGTCTTCATCCAGATAAAACTGGGTAACCTGTTCCAGACTTCCCGACATAAAGCGTTGAGCAATGCGTTTAACCTGTGCAATCCCTTTACCGCGGTGAACCAGATACTTCACCGACTCCGGCAGGAACAGCACCAACAGCACGGTGAGGGCCAGCGGGGCGATCGCACCGGCAAGCAGAACACTGTGCCAGCCGTAGTTGGGGATTAGCCAGGAGGAGATCACGCCGCCGCCCGCAGCGCCTAACGGAAAGCCGCAGTACATGGTGTTAATCGCCATGGAGCGACAGCGTTTGGGGGCGAATTCTGACACCAGGGTAATGGCATTGGGCATTGCCGCGCCAAGCCCAAGCCCGGTGAGAAAGCGCCAGAAAGTGAGCATATTCAGCGTCTGTGCATAGGCGGTGCCCAGACTGGCGAGGCCAAAGAACAGGCAGGAAAAGACCAGAACGCGCTTACGGCCCATACGATCGGAAATCGGTCCGGCTAATAATGCACCAAATGAGAGCCCCAATAGCGCGGCGCTTAACACCGGCCCGAGATCCTGCTTCTTGATGCCCCAATCAGCTGAGAGCGTGGGGGCAATATAGCCCATCGCCGCCGTATCGAAGCCGTCGATGGCTAGAACCAGAAAGCCCAGGACAATAATGACCCAGTGGAAGCGCGAAAAAGGACTGTCGTCTATTGCCTGCTGGATATTCACTTTTCCGGAATAAGCCATGTCACCCTCGCCCGTTATGATGATTGTTGTCTACCCGTCATACTTCAGGCTGCATGTGCGTTGGCTTTACTTGCTCACCCCAGTCACGTACTTATGTACGCTCCTGAGATTCGCTGCGTTGACGCCTTCCTGCAGCTCGAATTATTTAGGGTACATGTATAAAATGCTGTTGTATTAGCTTGTATATACATTTGACAGGTGGATAAAAAGTTGTCAAATATATTGATTATAAATGTTAATTGGTCGTTATTTTTGGATAAAAAATGGCCGGACTGAGAACAGGCCGACCATGCAGAAAGTGGGTTTTATGGGGATATTGTTACGCTGCGCTACCCTGAACCAGAGGTGCCAGCGCAGCAGGCAGGCTCTTACCCAGTTCTTGTACCAGCGAATCACGACTGATTTCGCTAATCGATTTTGCCCCGGTCAGGGTCATTGCCACCTTCATCTCTTTCTCGATTAGATTCAGCAGATTCGCCACCCCGGCCTGACCGTGGGTTGCCAGCGCGTACAGATAAGCACGCCCCAGCAGAACACTATCCGCGCCCAGCGCAATCATACGTACGACGTCCAGGCCGTTGCGGATCCCACTGTCTGCCAGAATGGTGATATCGCCTTTTACCGCATCGGCAATAGCGGGTAACGCGCGAGCTGAAGACAGCACGCCGTCTAACTGGCGACCACCGTGGTTAGAGACAACGATGCCATCCGCGCCAAAGCGTACGGCGTCGCGGGCATCTTCAGGATCGAGGATCCCTTTGATCACCATCGGGCCATCCCAGAATTCACGGATCCATTCGAGGTCTTTCCAGGAAATTGACGGATCGAAGTTATTCGCCAGCCAGCCGATGTAGTCCTCAAGGCCAGTGGGTTTGCCAAGATAAGTCGAGATATTGCCTAAATCATGCGGGCGACCGTTCAGGCCAACGTCCCATGCCCACTGTGGATGGGTGACAGCCTGCCAGTAGCGGCGCAGTGCGGCATTCGGGCCGCTCATCCCGGAATGGGCGTCACGGTAGCGTGCGCCAGGTGTTGGCATATCGACGGTAAAGACCAGCGTGGAGCAACCCGCTGCTTTGGCGCGCTCCAGTGCGTTACGCATAAAACCACGATCGCGCAGAACATACAGCTGAAACCACATCGGACGCTTGATGGTTGGAGCGACTTCTTCAATCGGGCATACGGATACCGTGGAAAGCGTAAACGGAATACCTTTGGCATCAGCGGCGGCGGCGGCCTGAACTTCGCCCCGGCGTGCGTACATGCCGCACAGTCCAACGGGCGCGAGGGCCACCGGCATGGAGAGCGTTTCGTTGAACAGCTTTGTCTCCAGGCTCAGGTCGGACATATTCTTCAGCACGCGCTGGCGAAGTGCCACCTCCGACAGGTCCGTCACGTTACGGCGCAGAGTGTGCTCTGCATACGCCCCACCGTCAATGTAGTGGAACAAGAAGGGGGGTAGGATGCGCTGGGCTGCGGCGCGATAGTCGCTGGCTGCTGAAATAATCATGTGTTGTTCTCCCTGCTATTCTCACCAGGGTCACCGGGCAGGCGGGTGATTCGCGCCTGGCGGGCCTGATCTTCATCAAATCGTTTAATCGTGGTGTGGACAAAACTGAGGTGCGCCATCATCGCTTTGCGCGCTCCGTCGGCATCTCCGGCAACAATGGCATCCAGTACGGCCTGATGTTGTGCCGTCAGCTGTGAAAATACGGGCGGCACGAGGTACATACGCTGGCGGCTCTGTTTCACCGAAGACTGCAATACGTCGAAGAAACCGCGCATGGTCTGTAACAGCACCACGTTGTGCGAGGCCTCCGCAATGGCGAGATGAAAGCGCACGTCAGCCTGTGAGGCGAGATCCGGATCTTCGCTTTGCGTGGCCTCAAAACAGAGCTTGATTTTCTCTTTGTCGGCAACAGTGGCGCGCATGGCTGCGTGCCAGGCGGTGCTGGCTTCGATGGCGTGGCGAGCTTCCAGAATATCGAAACTGTAATCAGGGTCGTCCGCCAGCAATGTTTTCAGCGGCTGAACAATGTTCTGTTCAGACCAGGCCTCATGCTGCCAGCGGATAAACGTCCCGCCGCCGCGACGGCTAATCAGTACGCCTTCACTCACCAGCTTTGCTAACGCCTCGCGCAGCGAGTTGCGTGATACGCCGAGCTGTACGGCCAGCTGGCGCTCAGCGGGCAACTTCATGCCCGCCTCCAGCTGCTGTTCTTCAATCAGCGCCCGCACACGAGATGCGACTTCGTCTGACAGGCGTCTGGGCATCACTATCATGGAATCATCCAGGTTAAGACATAGGCCTGCAGCGTGGTAATCACACCCACCATGCAGGTGAAAATCAGGCTGTGCTTCACGGTAAAGCGGAACAGGTCAGACTCTTTCCCTACTAATCCTACTGCCGCACAGGCGATAGCAATGGACTGTGGAGAGATCATCTTGCCGGTCACGCCGCCGGTGGTATTTGCCGCTACCATCAGTACGTCTGATACGCCGATTTGCTGAGCGGCTGTGGCCTGCAGGGCGGCAAACAGTGCGTTTGATGAGGTGTCGGATCCAGTCAGGAATACCCCCAGCCAGCCGAGGAACGGCGAGAAGAAGGTAAACGCGCTGCCGGTGTGTGCCAGGGCCAGCGCCAGGGTGGATGAAAGCCCGGAGTAGTTAGAGATAAACGCGAATGCCAGCACCATCCCGATGGAGTAGATAGGCAGCGCCAGATCTTTCAGCGTGCTGCCAAAGGTCTGCAGCGCAGCAGAGGGCTTCATCTTCAGCCAGACGATAGACAGCAGGGCGGCAAACAGGATCGCGGTACCGGTCGCAGAGAACCAGTCAAATTTGTACACCGCCGCGTAGGCTGTGGCTTCGTGTACGACCGGCGGCATACGGGCAACCAGCTTGTCGAGGAACGGAACCGGAATATTGACCACCCAGTGGTACATCGCGCCGCCGGGCGCAAACAGCGCTTTAAACGGCGGTATGCTCCACAGCGTGACGGTAGCGGTCAGGAACAGGAACGGTGACCAGGCGCGTACCACCTGGCCAGCGGTGTAGCGGGTGCGTGACAGGTCCATATCGACCTGCGAAGCGCCCATATCGCCAAAGCGGAAGATGCGTACCGGTTGCCATCGCTTCAGGAACAGCGTCAGACACACCAGCGAAACCAGAGAAGAGATGATGTCCGGCAGTTCCGGCCCGATAAAGTTAGAGCTGAGGTACTGCGCGATAGCAAATGAGCCGCCAGCGACCATCACCGCAGGCCAGGTTTCTTTGACACCACGCCAGCCATCCATAATCGCCATAATCCAGAACAGCACGATAATAGTCAGGAACGGCAGTTGACGGCCCACCATCTGGCCAATCTCGAAGCTGTCCAGTCCGGTAACCTGACCGGCAACCAGAATCGGAATGCCCATTGCGCCAAAAGCGACCGGCGCGGTGTTTACGATCAGGCACAAACCTGCCGCATACAGCGGGTTAAAGCCAAGGCCAACCAGCAGTGCGGCGGTAATCGCTACCGGAGCACCGAAACCTGCTGCCCCTTCGAGGAATGCCCCAAAGGAGAAACCGACAATCAGCATTTGCAGACGCTGGTCTGGGGTAATCGAGAGTATCGATGAGCGGATAATGTCGAACTGCCCGGTCTTCACCGAGATTTTATAGACGAATACCGCGGCGATAATGATCCAGGCAATTGGCCACAGACCGTAGAAGAAACCGTACACTACGGAAGCCAGTGCGTGATCGACCGGCATTTTGTAAAACAGCAGGGCGACCGATAAAGCGATCACCACCGTCCATGACGCCGCAACATAGCCTTTCAGCTTGAGCTTAATCAGGGCGAAGAAAAAGAACAGGATAGGGAGCGATGCGATCAGGCTGGAAAGCCAGATATTACCGGCCGGGTCATAGTTCTGTTGCCAGAGGTTCATTGCAGGTCTCCTCGGGGCCGCCAACATAATGGAATGAGTCTTTGCTCAAATCTTCGTCACATTATGTGTAAAAGTGGCCCTGCCAATATTGTTGTGTAGGGATAATGACAACAAATGGTTAATCATATGTTATGTGTTGGCAACAGTATTGTGGGTTAATTTTAATGAAATGTGAGTGGGTTGTGGTATCTGGCTAAAATTGGTAGGGCCAATTGCGAGAGGAAGTGGAGGACCGGGCAAGCGGATGTTGCCCGGCGGGAGATTAGAACTCGCTCTTCGCGAAGCCCGTCATCTCTTTCAGGCCCATTTCACGGCCAAGCTCGGTCATTGGGTGAACGACGATCAGGCCGCGCACGCTCTTCTTCAGCTTGCCCATGTCGGCCTGCTCTTTTTTGGTGATGGCACGACGAAAAGGGAGTTTCGTCAGCTTTTGCGCTTCTTTGCTCAGCTTCTGACCATGGACTTCACGCAGACGCGCAATTTCAGTTTCCAGGGTTTCTTTCTCTTGCTCCAGCTCGGCATATTTGTCGGCGGCTTCAACCAGAGACAGGTCAGCCTGCTGGTGGCGGATAGCGTCCAGACGATCGCTCAGGCGTTTAATTTCGTTTTTTTCGACTTCTTTCATAGGATAGCTTCTGATAAAAATAGGATGAATATCCTATAGTATGCGCGCAGAGCGGGATTATTCACAACTAATCGAAGATAAATAATCAAATGTTGCAAGTATTATTCAGCTAATGAAAATACTACCATTTTGATTAATAAAGGATTTTAAGCGATAAGATTGGCCATGGTGCTTTTTATTGGCGGGTTCATAGTGAAGCACGTTTTCCTCAATGTAATTGCCCAACCGATCCTAAACTTAAACGATCAACCGCGCAGGCTGAGCGTGGTTAATACATGGAGGAGGGAAGATTATGGCGAAAATAGGTGAAAATGTTTCGGTCCTGATTGATAAGACGGTCGATTTTATGGCTTCAAGCCAGGCTTTTCGCGAATATCTGAATAAAACACCGCCGCGCAACGTTGTCCCTTCTGAAATACCGCAGGAGAATGCGCAGCTGTATCTGCAACGTCTGGCGTATTATCGGCAGCTATATCGACCACAGCAGGAAGAGAAGTAAGCCTGCAGGGTCTTATTTTTGAAAGGCTTTTTTTAAGCTGATTTTAGAAATCAGCTCGGTCAGGGAAAGTACCATCGTGGAGCGCACCATCTGCTGGTAGCGCTGGATCTGCATCGCGTGCAAACCAGTGTCTGAGGTATCAAACTGGGGTGGCGGCGGGAGTGCCGTCACGCAGTGGAGTTCGCCAAACGGTCCAAGAATTTCGTCGTCAGTAAACGCGTATTCATTGCCATCGTGGTTTAACTCTTCCCGCAGCGCCATCAGGAGCTCAGCATCTTCGTACTCCGGGCGACTGAGTACGCCCAGACCGTAGATTAACTTCAAACGAACGGAAAGATCGCCCAGCGGCCCATCGCCGTCGAGCAGCGGTTCTACGGCGTATTTCACCGCATAGTCGTCTTTGCGAAATACCTGAAGCACAAGGATATTCACCGCCTCGGTGAGCAGTTCTACGGCGGTGATGAGGAAGCTGCGTACGGTTTTGCCAGCATTCAGACGCTCAAGCACACGATTTTCAAAGGCCTGCGTTTGTTCCATTATTGCCTGCATATCTGACAATCTGTCATTTGGGCGCAGGCTGACCTGCGCCACATTCTCTATCATTTGGTTGCGTTATATGCGTTAACCGCCTCCGCCACCACGTCACTGTTGGCATCCAGACCGGAAACCTGCGCCAGCGCGGCTTGTGGGCCTTTTTCGTCAATCAGCGCGGCCAGTTCCTGTGCCTGCGGATCTTCCTCACTGCGATAGTGCATTGCAGCGGCAATACCGGTGACCAGATTGGCGTGCGGCAGACCATACTCCAGCGTGCCCAGCAGCGGTTTAATCAGGCGATCGCCCGCGCTCAGCTTACGCAGCGGCTGACGGCCCACGCGCTCAACGTCATCTTTCAGATACGGGTTTTCAAAGCGACCGAGGATTTTCTGAATGTATGCCGCATGTTTTGCTGCATCAAAGCCATAGCGTTTGATCAGGACCGCGCCGCTCTCTTCCATCGCACCTTTTACCACTGCGCGGATTTTCTCGTCGAGAATCGCGTCACGGATGGTCTGATGACCGGTCAATTTTCCGAGGTACGCGGTTATAGCATGCCCGGTGTTCAGCGTGAAGAGTTTACGTTCGACAAATGCCATCAGGTTATCAGTTAATTCCATTCCTGGGATATTTGGCAGTTCACCTTTGAACTGTGTTTTGTCGACAATCCACTCACTGAAGGTTTCTACGGTAACTTCCAGCGGATCGTTAGTTGCTGAAGCCGAAGGCGGAACAATGCGGTCCACGGCGGAATCGACAAAGCCAACATGTTCTTCAACCCAGGCTTTATCTTCATCTGCCAGCGCGTTCATTACGTGGCCTTTCAACTGGGTCGTTCCGCGCACCATGTTTTCACAGGCGATGATATTCAGCGGAGTAGTGATGCCCTGCGCCTTGCGTTTAACCAGCCCTTTGGCGATGGCCGGAGCGATGCGTTCAAGCACGACCGGACCGACGGCGGTAGTGACTAAATCTACGTGGGCAATCAGATCGACGACATCATCGCCAATGCTGCTGACGGCATTGACGCCAGAAACGGTATCAACCTGCTCGTTTTCACCCACCACATGAACCTGATAGCTATGACGGGCATTCAAGGCATCGAGAACGACCTGGTTTACATCCGCGAACGTCAGCTGTATCCCCGCGTCCGCCAGCAGTTTGCCGATAAAGCCACGACCGATATTACCTGCGCCAAAATGTAATGCTTTCATAGTATTAACCTTCATTAATGTTTTTACCCAAGAGGGCTGGGGTGAGGCTTTTCCCTCAACCTAACCCTCTCCACAAGGGAGAGGATATCGCCTTCATATTTCGAACTGCAGATGCGTTGGCTCTCCTCGCTCACCCCAGTCACGTACTTGTGTACGCTCCTGGGGATTCGCTGCGTTGCCGCCTTCCTGCAGCTCGAACTATTTTGGAGATACTTAACTGTTAAGCTTTTTACCTGCCAGCAGTTCCAGAACTTCATCCACGCTGGTGGTATGGGCCAGACGTTCGATCACGGATTCATCATCCAGAGCGTTGGTCAGGCTGGTAATCACCTGGATGTGCTCGTTGTTACGCGCTGCGATACCAATCACCAGGCGGGCAATATCGTCTTCTTCTTCACCGAAGCGAACGCCTTCCGGGTACTGGCAGAACACCACACCGGTTTTCAGCACGCGGTCTTTGGCTTCAACCGTACCGTGCGGTACTGCGATGGACTCACCCAGGTAAGTCGGGGTCAGTTTTTCGCGGTCCAGCATCGCCTCAACGTACTCTGGCTCAACGTAACCGCCTTTCACCAGCTGCTCACCAGCAAAACGAATCGCTTCTTCTTTCTGAGTGGCTTTAAGGCCAAGGAAGATATTCTCCGCGCCCAGTTTGAACAGGCGGGTATCACCCTCTTCAAAGCTGTCTTTCAGGTGATCGCGGACTTTCTCTTCATTCACATTGTGGCGCTGTGCTGCAACCAGACGTTCGGTCAGGCTGGAGTACAGGCCGCTGTCGAGGAAGTTGGTCAGCGAAATGTGCTGTGCCTGAGGCACCTGGCGCATCGCGCGTTCGGTCAGGTCACGGTGGGTAATGACCAGATCCACATCCGGCGGCAGATTGTTAATCGCGCTGTTAGTGACGGAAATCTGAGACAGACCGGCATCCTGCACTTTCTTACGCAGTACGCCTGCACCCATGGCGCTGGAACCCATACCGGCATCGCAGGCAACGATGATTTTACGCACATGGCTCAGGTCGTTGGTTACGTCGCCAGCCGCCAGTGGAGATGCGCCTTTGGATTCCGCTTTCATATCGTTCATACGACGGGTTGCGGCATCAATGTCATCATCTTCTTTCACTTTGCTGGTTTTCAGCAGAATGGCAGAGACCACAAAGGAGACTGCCATAGCAGCACAGATAGCAGCGATGTTAGCGAAGTATGCGCCCTTCGGTGTCATTGCCAGCACGGCCAGGATAGAACCCGGAGACGCCGGAGAAACCAGACCGCCGTTCAGGATAGTCAGAGTAAATACGCCAGTCATACCGCCGAGGATAACGGCCAGGATCAGACGCGGGTTCATCAGCACGTACGGGAAGTAAATTTCGTGGATACCGCCCAGGAAGTGGATGATAGCCGCGCCGCCCGCAGACTGCTTAGCGCTGCCGCGACCGAAGAACATGTACGCCAGCAGAACGCCCATACCCGGACCCGGGTTAGCTTCAATCAGGAAGAAGATGGATTTGCCCATCTCATGGGACTGCTGAATACCCAGCGGTGAGAAAATACCGTGGTTGATGGCGTTGTTGAGGAACAGGATTTTCGCCGGTTCAACGAAGATAGACGCCAGCGGCAGCATGTCATGGACAACCATGAAGTTAACGCCCGCCGCCAGAATTTTGGACAGCGCTTCAACCAATGGGCCAATGCCGAGGAATGCCAGAATGGCGAGGATCATACCGATGATGCCAGCGGAGAAGTTATTCACCAGCATCTCAAAACCGGACTTGATCTTACCGTCTACCCAGTTGTCGAAATGTTTGATAGCCCAGCCACCCAGCGGACCTGCGATCATCGCGCCGAGGAACATTGGCATATCTGCACCGACGATAACGCCCATGGTGGTGATAGCACCAACCACGCCGCCACGCTCACCGCCAACCAGCTTACCACCGGTATAGCCGATCAGCAGCGGCAGCAGATAGGTGATCATTGGGCCGACCAGCTTCGCCAGCGTTTCGTTCGGCAACCACCCTGTCGGAATGAATAATGCGGTGATAATACCCCACGCGATAAACGCGCCGATATTTGGCATCACCATGTTGCTGAGGAATCGACCAAAGCTTTGCACCTTGATCTTAATATCGGATGACATAAAAACACCCCTTCTTATGTTTGCTATCGCGCAGGCTGAAAGCCCGAGGTTTGTTAATGTAGCGGCAGGAGGTAGCCGGACCCTGTAGATACTGCGAAATCTGGCACTGAATCGTTCAACTGTCCAGTCGACGGGTCTTTGTGTGACTTTCGTCACGTAAATATAGGGTGTATGGCGTTAGTTAATGTGATCTTAATCACGAAATAGCGGTACAAAAAAACATCGCTGGATCGGAATTAGCCAAAAAAGGCGGATAAATGTGAACTAATTCACGTTTTTGCTTTTGCTGTTTGTTGAATCTTTGTGATGTAAATCACAAAGTATTTTCATCTGGATTTGAACGGATGTGATCTACAGCAGGTTCTCCCTCCGACATTTTTATTGCAAAACAAAGCAACTTATCACCAGAAAAAATATTTTTTTTGTGGTATGGCGAAAAACCCAAACTGCAGTTATGTTCAAAACATCAGCCTGGGTACATACGGCTGCCGGCATAAAAAAACTCTAATTAGCGTGAATTCGAGGCAGGTATGTTTCTAAATTATTTCGCGTTGGGCGTGCTGATCTTCGTATTTCTGGTTCTGTTTTATGGAATCATCGCCATCCACGATATCCCCTATAACATGGCTAAAAAGCGCAACCATCCCCATGCCGATGCCATCCATACGGCGGGCTGGGTGAGCCTTTTTACACTGCATGTTATTTGGCCGTTCCTGTGGATTTGGGCCACGCTCTACCAGCCTGAAAAGGGGTGGGGAATGCAATCGCACATCACGCCGACCGGAAAGGAGCCAGACCCTGAGATTGCCGCGCTGGCAGCGCGCATCACCCAGTTGGAAAAAAGACTGGATGGGGAGAAAAAAACCGATAACTCCACCTTTCCGGAGATTTAATCATGGATTTGTTGATTGTCCTGACCTATGTCGCCTTTGCCTGGGCCATCTTTAAAATATTCCGTATTCCGGTAAACCAATGGACGCTAGCTACCGCCGCACTAGGTGGTGTGTTTATTGTGGCGGGGCTTATCTTATTAATGAACTATAACCACCCGTATACTTTTACGGCGCAAAAAGCGGTTATTTCAATTCCGGTCACTCCGCAAGTCACCGGAATTGTTAGTGAGGTAACAGATAAGAATAATCAGCTCATTAAAAAAGGCGATGTGCTGTTTAAGCTCGATCCGGTACGTTATCAGACACGTGTCGACAGACTGCAGGCCGACCTGGTAACCGCGACGCATAATATCGACAATCTGAAGGCTCAACTGTCGGAAGCGGTCGCTAATACCACTCGCGTATCTGCGGAACGTGACCGCCTGTATAAGGACTATCAACGCTATTTGAAGGGCAGTCAGGCGAAGGTTAACCCGTTCTCTGAAAGCGATATCGACAACGCCCGGCAAAACTATCTGGCACAGGATGCGTTGGTCAAAGGCTCGGTTGCAGAACAGACGCAGATTCAGAGCCAATTAGACAGTATGGTCAATGGTGAACAATCTCAGGTTGCATCCCTGCGTGCACAGCTTGCCGAAGCCAAATACAACCTTGAACAGACGGTGGTTCGTGCGCCCAGCAACGGTTATGCAACGCAGATTTTAATTCGCCCAGGGACCTATGCAGCAGCATTACCTTTGCGCCCGGTCATGGTGTTTATTCCTGAACAAAAACGGCAAATCGTGGCGCAATTCCGTCAGAACTCGCTGCTACGCCTTAAACCCGGCGATGAAGCGGAAGTGGTGTTTAATGCGCTGCCTGGTCAGGTTTTCTCCGGTAAGTTGACCTCCATTCTTCCGGTTGTGCCGGGCGGTTCTTATCAGGCGCAGGGGGCATTACAGTCCTTAACGGTGGTGCCGGGTACCGATGGCGTGCTGGCCACAATTGAGCTGGATCCGAATGCCGATGTGGATGCGCTGCCGGACGGTATCTATGCCCAGGTCGCAGTCTATTCCGACCATTTCGCTCACGTGTCGGTAATGCGTAAAGTTCTGCTGCGCATGACAAGTTGGATGCATTACCTTTATTTGGATCATTGAGACCGTCATCACCTGCCATTTTCAGTGACCTGAGCCATACTAAGCGGTGCCCCACAATCGTTGGGCACCGCTTTTTAGTTGGCAAAAAGGACCCGGCATGAAACTCATTGGCAGCTATACCAGCCCTTTTGTGCGTAAAATTTCGATTCTGTTACTGGAAAAGGGCATCACCTTCGAATTTGTGAATGAACTCCCCTACAACGCGGATAGCGGTGTGGCGCGCTATAACCCGTTAGGCAAAGTGCCCGCGTTGGTCACCGATGAGGGCGAGTACTGGTTTGACTCTCCGATCATCGCGGAATATATCGAGTTGCTGGATATTGCACCAGCCATGCTGCCGCATGATCCGCTGGCGGCGCTGAAGGTACGCCAGTTGGAAGCGTTGGCAGACGGTATTATGGATGCCGGTTTAGTCTCGGTACGCGAACAGGCTCGCCCTGCCGCGCAGCAGTCAGAAACTGAATTGTTACGTCAGCGTGAGAAGATCACCCGTAGTCTGGATGTGCTGGAAGGCTATCTGGCGGACGGTACGCTGAAAACGGATACGGTTAACCTGGCAACCATTGCGATTGCCTGTGCCGTCGGCTATCTCAATTTCCGTCGGGTCGCGCCTGGCTGGTGTGTGGACCGTCCGTGTCTGGTCAAACTGGTGGAAACACTCTTTCAACGCGAAAGTTTTGCCCGTACAGAACCGCCAAAGGCTTGATACGTATTATGTCCGCCTGAACAAAGTCACGGTACAATCCTTCCTATATCGATATCCCTCTCCACGGTGGAGAGGGCCACCAACAGCCAGGCCCTTTCATGACAACCGACATGCGTTCACTCTACAGCCAGCTTCCTGCTATCGATCGTTTATTGCGCGATAGCGCCTTCCCAGCCTTACGTGAGTCTCACGGTCATACCCGGGTGGTTGACCTGCTGCGTCATATGCTCGACGAAGCCAGAGAAGCTATTCGCGACACGCACGCGCTTCCGGCATGGTGTGAGGACTGGGCGCAAGAAGCCTGCGCCCGGCTGGAACGAGAATCGCAAAGTGCGCTGCGCCCGGTGATTAACCTGACCGGAACGGTGCTGCACACCAACCTTGGTCGCGCGTCGCAGGCCGAAGAAGCGATTGAGGCGGTGGTGCAGGCGATGCGCACGCCGGTGACGCTGGAATACAGTCTGGATGATGCCGGTCGGGGACATCGGGATCGGGCCCTGGCGGATTTACTCTGCCGTCTGACGGGGGCGGAAGACGCCTGTATCGTTAATAACAATGCGGCAGCTGTTCTGCTGATGCTGGCCGCCACGGCGAACGG
Source organism: Citrobacter sp. A316 (assembly GCF_002042945.1). Lineage (NCBI taxonomy): Bacteria > Pseudomonadati > Pseudomonadota > Gammaproteobacteria > Enterobacterales > Enterobacteriaceae > Citrobacter > Citrobacter sp. A316. Next base: position 34,691 of record NZ_MVFZ01000023.1, on the reverse strand, counting down.
CAAAGAGGTGGTTGTGTCTCGCGGCGAGCTGGTGGAAATTGGCGGCGCGTTTCGTATTCCGGACGTCATGTGTCAGGCCGGATGCATTCTACGCGAAGTGGGGACCACCAACCGGACCCATGCGAAAGATTACCGCCAGGCGGTGAATGAAAACACCGGTCTGCTGATGAAAGTGCATACCAGTAATTACAGCATTGAAGGCTTCACAAAGTCGGTAGATGAGGCGGAGCTGGCCGTAATTGGCCAGGAGCTGGATGTTCCGGTGGTGGCGGATCTGGGCAGCGGTTCGCTGGTTGATCTCAGCCAGTATGGTTTGCCGCAGGAGCCGATGCCGCAGCAGCTGATTGCTGCTGGCGTCAGTCTGGTGAGTTTCTCCGGCGATAAACTACTGGGTGGGCCGCAGGCCGGGATAATTGTCGGTAAAAAAGAGATGATCGCTCGTTTGCAGAGCCATCCGCTGAAACGCGCATTACGGGCAGATAAAATGACACTGGCTGCGCTGGAAGCGACGCTACGGCTCTATCTGCACCCGGAAGCACTGGCGGAGAAGTTGCCGACGTTGCGCCAGCTCACTCGCTCACAAGAGGCGATCCTCGCGCAGGCACAGCAATTACAGGCACAGCTTGTAGAGCATTACGGTGATGAGTTCGCCCTGAATGTGATGCCTTGCCTGTCGCAGATTGGCAGCGGCTCACTACCTGTTGATAGGCTGCCCAGCGCGGCGCTAACCTTTACCCCACATGACGGGCGCGGGAGCCGCCTCGAAGCGTTGGCAGCCCGTTGGCGTACGCTGCCCGTGCCGGTGATTGGGCGAATTTATGACGGCCGCTTATGGCTGGATCTGCGCTGCCTTGAAGACGAGACCCGGTTTATGGAGATGATGCTGAAATGATTATTGCAACCGCCGGACACGTTGACCACGGAAAAACAACGTTATTACAGGCGATTACCGGTGTGAATGCCGACCGTCTGCCGGAAGAAAAAAAGCGCGGCATGACCATCGATCTCGGCTATGCCTACTGGCCGCAGCCGGATGGACGGGTGCTGGGGTTTATCGATGTTCCCGGACACGAAAAGTTTCTGTCCAACATGCTGGCGGGGGTCGGCGGCATCGATCACGCGTTGCTGGTGGTGGCGTGTGATGATGGCGTAATGGCGCAAACCCGTGAGCATTTGCAAATTCTGCAGCTGACGGGCAATCCGCGGATCACCGTGGCGCTCACGAAAGCCGACCGTGTGGATGAGGAGCGCATCAACGCGGTACGTGCCGAGGTGCACACTACGCTTGAGAACTATGGTTTCGCTGATGCAGTCCTGTTCGTCACCGCGGCCAGTGAAGGTCGTGGCATCGAGGAACTGCGTGACCATTTGTTGCAATTAACGTCGCGCGAGCATGCTTGCGATCGCAGCTTCCGCCTGGCGATTGACCGTGCCTTTACGGTCAAAGGCGCAGGGCTGGTGGTGACCGGGACGGCGCTCAGTGGTGAAGTGAATGTTGGTGACACGCTGTGGCTCACGGGCGTCAACAAACCGATGCGCGTACGTAGCCTGCATGCACAAAATCAGGCCACCGATCGTGCGCAAGCGGGACAACGTATTGCGCTGAATATTGCCGGTGATGCACAAAAAGAAGAACTAAACCGCGGCGACTGGCTGCTTTCCGATGCACCGCCAGAGGCTTTTACCCGCGTGATTGTCTCTTTAGAACATGCCGCGCCGCTGATGCAGTGGCAACCGCTGCATATTCACCACGCGGCCAGTCATGTCACCGGGCGCATCTCGCTGCTTGAAGGGACGCTGGCTGAACTGGTGTTTGATACACCACTCTGGCTCGCCGATAACGATCGTCTGGTGCTGCGCGATATATCTGCCCGTACGACGCTGGCTGGCGCGCGCGTGGTCACGCTCAATCCGCCGCGTCGCGGAAAACGTAAGCCGGAGTATTTGCAGTGGCTGTCGGCGCTGGAAAACGCGCAGACTGACGGCGACGCTCTGGCGCTGCACCTGACGCGTGGGGCGGTGAATATTCCTGACTTTGCCTGGGCACGTCAGCTCAACGGCAACGGGATGCGTCCGTTGATTGAGCAACATGGATTTATTCAGGCGGGGTACAGCCTGTTGAATGCCCCCGTTGCCGCGCGCTGGCAGCGGAAAGTTCTCGATACGCTGGCGACCTACCACGAACAGCACCGTGATGAGCCAGGGCCTGGGCGCGAGCGCCTGCGTCGTATGGCTTTGCCGATGGAAGACGAAGCGCTGGTATTGCTGCTGATTGAAAAGATGCGCGAGAGTGGCGCTATCCATAGCCATCATGGTTGGCTGCATTTGCCGGATCATAAGGCGGGTTTCAGCGATGAGCAGCTGGCAATCTGGCAAAAAGTAGAGCCGCTTTTTGGTGATGAGCCGTGGTGGGTACGCGATTTGGCAAAACAGACGGGAACGGATGAGCAGATGATGCGTGTGGCATTGCGACAAGCGGCGCAGCAGGGCATCATCACCGCGATCGTGAAAGATCGTTATTACCGTAACGATCGGATTGTGGCCTTTGCCAATATGATCCGCGAACTGGATCAGGAAAGGGGATCGACCTGTGCTGCAGATTTTCGTGACAGGCTTAACGTCGGGCGCAAATTGGCTATCCAGATTCTGGAATATTTTGACCGCATTGGTTTTACGCGTCGTCGGGGAAATGATCATTTATTACGCGATGCATTGCTGTTCCCTGAAAAATAATGAAACAATTAATTCATGGATTAAATGAATTAATACAAAATAGATGTTGATTGAAATAAGCACATTAGATTATGAACCTAATGTGCTTTTTAATTTCTGATGTTATTAAAATAACAACCACGATCATATTTTGTCGGAAATTTCACTCGTATGCTTCCTGACTCTTTAGAGTAATTAAGGATCGTACAATGGCTGCTTCAACATTTTTTATTCCTTCCGTGAATGTAATCGGCGCTGACTCATTAAAAGACGCAATGAATACAATGGCGGAATATGGTTTTCGCCGTACGCTGATTGTTACGGATGCCACGCTGACGAAATTAGGTATGGCTGGCGATATTCAAAAAGCGCTGCAGGAACGTGATATTTTCAGCGTAATTTACGATGGTACGCATCCTAACCCCACGACCAGTAACGTTGCTGCTGGTCTGAAAATGCTGAAAGAAAATGACTGTGATAGCGTTATTTCTCTCGGCGGCGGTTCCCCACACGATTGTGCGAAGGGGATTGCGCTGGTGGCGGCTAATGGCGGCGATATTAGTGATTACGAAGGCGTTGACCGCTCTGCAAAACCGCAGCTGCCGATGATCGCCATTAACACCACGGCGGGTACGGCATCTGAAATGACCCGCTTCTGCATCATCACCGATGAAGTACGCCACATTAAAATGGCGATTGTGGATAAGCATGTTACACCGCTGCTGTCCGTCAATGACTCCTCGCTGATGGTCGGTATGCCGAAGTCTCTGACGGCGGCTACCGGTATGGATGCGCTGACTCACGCTATTGAAGCCTATGTTTCTATTGCTGCGACCCCTATTACCGATGCGTGTGCGCTTAAAGCCGTCACCATGATTGCGGAAAACCTGCCGGTCGCCGTGGAAGAGGGCAGCAATGCTCAGGCGCGCGAAGCCATGGCCTATGCGCAGTTCCTCGCAGGTATGGCCTTTAACAATGCCTCTCTTGGCTACGTGCATGCGATGGCGCACCAGCTGGGTGGCTTCTACGATCTGCCACACGGAGTATGTAATGCCGTACTGCTGCCGCATGTACAGGTATTTAATAGTAAAGTGGCTGCCGCCCGCCTGCGCGATTGCGCCTCGGCAATGGGTGTGAACGTTGCTGGTCTGAGCGAAGAGCAAGGGGCAGAAGCCTGCATCGCGGCGATCCGCGAACTGGCGCAGAAAGTGAATATTCCGGCCGGTCTGCGTGAGCTGAACGTGAAGGAAGAAGATTTTGCCGTTCTGGCGACTAATGCCCTGAAAGATGCCTGTGGTTTCACTAACCCGATTCAGGCGACACATGAAGAAATCATGGCGATTTATCGTGCTGCCATGTAATTCGTGATACCTGTCGTAAAGCAGTAAAAGGCTGGCGAATAATTCGCCAGTCCCGTCTACCCTTTGTAGTACCCCTACAGCAAGGAGACGGTCATGACCAATAACCCCCCTTCAACGCGTATTTACCCCGGCGAGTATGGTTATCCCCTGAAGTTAAAAGCCCGATACGATAACTTTATCGGTGGTGACTGGGTCGCCCCGGTGGACGGTGAGTATTACCAAAACCTGACGCCGGTAACCGGGCAATTACTGTGCGAAGTGGCCTCTTCCGGCAAAAAGGATATCGATCTGGCACTGGATGCCGCGCACAAAGTAAAAGACAAGTGGGCGCAGACATCTGTGCAGGACAGAGCGGCGATTCTGTTCAAAATTGCCGATCGTATGGAGCAAAATCTGGAGCTGCTGGCGACGGCTGAAACCTGGGATAACGGTAAACCCATCCGCGAAACCAGCGCGGCAGATGTGCCGCTGGCGATTGACCATTTCCGCTATTTCGCGTCCTGTATTCGTGCACAGGAAGGGGGAATAAGCGAAGTTGATAGCGATACCGTGGCGTATCACTTCCATGAACCTCTTGGCGTGGTAGGGCAAATTATCCCATGGAACTTCCCGCTGCTGATGGCTAGCTGGAAGATGGCACCCGCCCTCGCGGCGGGGAACTGCGTGGTGCTGAAACCCGCGCGCCTGACACCGCTGTCCGTGCTGTTGTTGATGGAAGTCATCGGCGATCTTCTCCCACCAGGCGTAGTGAACGTGGTAAACGGCGCGGGTGGAGAAATCGGCGAGTATCTGGCGACATCCAAACGCATTGCGAAAGTGGCGTTTACCGGCTCAACGGAAGTCGGGCAGCAGATCATGCAGTACGCCACGCAGAATATTATCCCTGTCACGCTGGAGCTGGGTGGGAAATCTCCCAATATCTTCTTTGCAGACGTGATGGATGAAGAAGATGCGTTCTTCGACAAAGCGCTGGAAGGCTTTGCGTTGTTTGCCTTCAACCAGGGCGAAGTGTGTACCTGTCCAAGTCGTGCGCTGGTACAAGAATCCATTTACGAACGTTTTATGGAAAGAGCCATACGTCGGGTGGAAAGTATCCGTAGCGGCAACCCGTTAGACAGCGTGACGCAAATGGGCGCGCAGGTGTCGCATGGTCAACTGGAAACCATTCTGAATTACATCGACATTGGTAAAAAAGAAGGGGCAGATGTTCTCACCGGCGGGCGGCGCAAGCAGCTGGATGGCGAATTAAAAGAGGGGTACTACCTCGAACCGACCATTCTGTTTGGTAAGAACAACATGCGGGTTTTCCAGGAGGAGATCTTCGGGCCAGTGCTGGCCGTCACGACCTTCAAAACCATGGAAGAAGCGCTGGAAATCGCCAATGACACCCAATACGGTCTCGGTGCTGGCGTCTGGAGTCGTAACGGAAATCTGGCGTACAAGATGGGCCGCGGTATTCAGGCGGGGCGTGTATGGACCAACTGTTACCATGCTTACCCGGCGCATGCGGCGTTCGGCGGTTACAAGCAGTCGGGCATCGGGCGCGAGACGCATAAGATGATGCTTGATCATTATCAGCAAACCAAATGCCTGTTGGTGAGCTACTCTGATAAACCACTGGGGCTGTTTTAATATCCCGTCACTTACTGCCCGGTCGCGTTTAGCGTACCGGGCATCAAGTTATGTCCTCAGGTAAGTGACTGGGGTGAACGAACGCAGCCAACAAAGAAGCAGCTCGAAAGACGGCGGGTATATATAGAAACCCATATATCGTTATATAAATAAGACAATTGCATCCAATCTGGTCATTCCACTATTATTATCAACTCTATTATTTATATCCAATTGCATCCGAATTCCTTAATTTAAATCCCTGAGGCAAATATGTTCCTTAATTATTTTGCATTAGGAGTGCTTATTTTTGTATTCCTGGTCATTTTTTACGGGATTATTATTCTGCATGATATTCCCTATCTAATTGCAAAAAAGCGTAACCATCCTCATGCTGACGCAATACATGTTGCGGGTTGGGTTAGTTTGTTTACCTTACATGTTATATGGCCCTTTTTATGGATCTGGGCAACGCTTTATCGTCCGGAACGCGGATGGGGTATGCAGAGCGCGGATTCTTCCCTGATCCAGCTTCAGGCAAGGGTTGCGGATCTGGAAAAGAAACAGGGTGAGGCCAAGACCTCTCCGGCGGAGTAATATCGATGGATTTACTGATTGTTCTGACCTATGTGGCATGTGCATGGTCAATATTTAAAATTTTTAAAATTCCTGTAAATAAATGGACAGTTCCTACCGCGGCATTAGGCGGTATATTCATTGTTTGCGGGCTTATATTACTGATGAATTATAACCATCCGTATACATTTAAGGCACAAAAGGCGGTAATTTCTATTCCCGTGGTGCCGCAGGTAACGGGTGTAGTGACAGAAGTGACGGATAAGAAGAATACGTTAATTAAAAAAGGCGAGGTTCTGTTTAAGCTTAATCCAGGGCGTTATCAGGCGCGGGTCGATCGCCTGAAGGCTGATATAGTCACCGCACAGCATAAAGAGCAGGCTCTGGTTGCGCAGTTAGACGAAATGAAAGCTAACACGCAGCGGGCAAAGGCCACGCGTGACAAACTGGCAAAAGATTACCAGCGCTATGCGCAGGGGAGCCAGGCTAAGGTGAATCCTTTTTCTGAACGTGATATCGACGCGGCGCGCCAAAACTACCTGGCGCAGGAAGCCGCGGTGAAATCCTCCTTTGCAGAACAACAGCAAATCCAGAGTCAGTTAGACAGCCTGGTGCAGGGTGAGAATTCGCAAATTGCCAGCCTGAAAGCGCAGCTAGCGGAAGCGGAGTTCAACCTGGACCAGACCGTGGTTCGCGCACCCAGCGATGGTTACGTCACTCAGGTGCTGATGCGCCCAGGAACCTATGCCGCCGCGCTGCCGATGCGTCCGGTGATGGTGTTTATTCCGGATCAAAAACGACAAATTATCGCCCAGTTCCGTCAAAACTCGCTGTTGCGACTGGAGCCTGGCGATGAAGCGGAAGTGGTGTTTAACGCCCTGCCGGGTAAGGTATTTAGCGGCAAACTGGCTGCTATCAGCCCGGCCGTACCGGGTGGTACTTATCAGTCGAACGGGGCGCTGCAATCCTTAAACTCTACGCCCGGTTCGGAAGGGGTGATCGCCACGATTGAGCTGAACGACAATGCGGATGTGAACGCGTTACCTGATGGGATTTACGCCCAGGTCGCTGTTTACTCTGACCACTTCGAACATGTGTCGGTCATGCGCAAGGTCTTACTGAGGATGACCAGCTGGGTGCATTACCTGTATCTCGACCATTAGACGCAGGCTATTTTGCTTGCCATTTTGAACCCGGCAGTGCTCGAAATCCTCACGTACTGCGTGTACGCTCCGGTTTCTGCGCGCTGTCCGTGTTCAAACTACCTGCGCCAATAACGCCTGTTGAGTCTGGTATCCTCATTTTGCTTGCTCAGTCTGCTGCTCCAGCGACTGAGTAAGCTGCTGGCGGATCTCTGCCAACATCTCATCAAGAATAAACTGTACCCGCCATGGCTGATATTCGCGCTTGCGGAAAATCGCCACCAAATCCAGCCACCATTCATGTTGTTCTGAGAAACATGGGACCAGCAATCCTGATTGAACGTCTTTTTGTACACTCGCATTCGGCGCAAAAACAATGCCCAGATGGTTACGTGCCAGCGCCAGTGCAGACTGTGTATTGTCGCAGACATAATTTCCGGTCACCCGATAATCGTGCATTTCCTTGCCGCCAGCGGAGGTGAAGCGCCAGATATTGGCATCATCTATCATCATGGAATCAATCAGAATGCAGGAATGTTCTTCCAGTTCATTCGGACTACTAATAGGATTTTCTTTGATATATTCAGGGCTGGCAAAAGCCGTCACTGCATATTTGGTAATGAAACTGGCGACCAGTGATTCATCTTTAGGGTGTGCATAGGTGATTAAAACATCACAATCATCAGGAAAGTCGACACCTTCATAAAATGCCTTCCGTTCAAGGTTACATGTTTTAAGTGAGAGGCTAATACCGCCGATATTCTGAATTTTTGCAATAACATGTTGCGATAAGTAAGCAATAATCCCCGTTGGCGCATATACCGTTACCCGGCCACGTTTTTCATGCTTATAATCAGCAATGAAACTATTTAGCTGATCGTTTCTTTCCAACATATCATTGATGTAAGGAAGCAGTGCCGTACCAAACGGCGTGAGGGTCAGATGCCGGGTGGTGCGGTCAAACACCTTTAATCCAACTTTTGATTCAAAATCAGCAAGATATTTACTGACGTTGGCCTGTGCGATACCGAGAACAGTAGCGGCATGACTGATATTTTCACTGGCAGCGATTACCGAAATAATCTTCAGTTCCCGGTGTTTAAGTTGTAATTTATTCATCGCCAAGCCCAATATATATAATTTTTTATATATTACTATATAAATATGAACCTTGCACCGATGAAATTGTAAGCATTATTATGCACCCGCTTTGTAGCTTATTTTAAAATGGAATGTTGGCATGTTAATTAAACACAATATTGTGGCGCTGCTCGCCTTTTCTTTTATGGCGAGTGCAACTGCCGCAGAGTTTTCTATTGGCGCTGGTGCTGTATATAATGAATCACCTTATCGCGGGTATAATGATAATGTTCACGCAGTACCGCTTGTCAGTTACGAAAGTGAATCATTTTATTTTAGGCAAACAACGCTAGGTTATATTTTGTCTAAGAGTGAAAGTAATGAATTTAGTATTACTGCCTCTTATATGCCGCTTGAGTTTGATCCCGGCGATAATGACGATCATGCGATGAAAAAGCTGGATAAGCGTGACGCAACTGCAATGGCGGGTGCCGCGTGGTATCACCATGAAAGATGGGGTAGCGTAAAAGTCTCCGCCGCTGCGGATGTGCTGGACAACAGTAATGGCTGGGTAGGGGAAGTTTCACTGTTCCGTCCAATGCCGATGGGCAAGCTGGCGCTGACGCCATCGATTGGCGTGCTCTACTATGACGAAAAATTCAATGAGTACTACTACGGCATATCGGGTAATGAGTCCCGTCGTAGTGGCTTATCAAGCTATTCCCCAGGCGATAGCTGGACACCGTATGTTGGCCTGTCCGCTAAATACGCGTTGACCAGCAACCTGATGCTGCTGGCAAGCGCCAACTATAGCGCACTGCCGGATGACATTAAAAATAGTCCGATGGTTGATCGTGATGACAGTTTCACCTTTATGTCCGGTCTGACCTGGCGTTTCTGATTCTCACCCGTTTGTCCTCAGGGAGGAGGGCGATCTTTTCATGAGACATTGACGGATGGGGGCTAACCGCCGCCATCCGCCTTATTATTACTGCTCGTTTACCCAGATTCGCATTTCGCCTTCACCACGGTTTGCCCAGCTAAACCACGGAATAAACGTCAATGTATGCGCCTGACGCGAAGTTGGGGAAACATCGTAGTGCCACAACGATTGTTGTGCAGTATCGGCTGCGCTTTGCTTCACGCCTTCAGCCTGAATTAACATTTTATGGCTGAACAATCCCTTACCCTCGAATACTCTGAACTCACTCTCTTTTGGCAACCACAGATTATGCAATTCCTCGCCGTTGTCGGCCTGCTCCAGGCAATACACCAGCGGTCCGCGTTGAATAGCGACCTTACCAGCAACATGGCGCACTAATGGATTTCCGTATACCCGACGCACCGGCATTGGCAGGGTCAAACTGAGCGTATCGCCTTCCTGCAACTCGAAGTATTTAGGGTATAGTTATTCAGGCACCTGACACTATTTAACCGTTTCCCCTGTCCGATCAAAGCGACAGGGGCCGTCTCTCTGGCAATCTGTGGTTTTCACGCAGAAGGAGGGGGCAATGAACGCGTTTATTATGGCGGATGCGGCAAAATGTATTGGGTGTCGTACCTGTGAAGTTGCCTGTGTCGTCGCGCATCAGCAAAACCAGGACTGTGCGTCGGTCTCTTCTTCTGCGTTTATACCGCGGATTCGGGTAATCAAAGACGACGCCTTTACCACGGCGGTCGCTTGTCATCAATGCGAAGACGCTCCCTGCGCGAATGTTTGTCCAACTCACGCCATTCGTCGTGAACATGGGCATATCTTCGTTGAACAGACACGTTGTATTGGCTGCAAAAGCTGTATGCTGGCCTGCCCGTTTGGTGCAATGAATGTCGTTGCCCGTTCGTCGCGGGTGCAGGCGATAAAATGCGATTTGTGCTGGCATCGCGAGACGGGACCGGCGTGTGTAGAAGCCTGCCCGACCAGCGCGTTGCAGTGTATTGATGCCGTCAGTATTCAGCGCCAGCGTCTGCGTTCACAACCGCTGTGAAGTGAGCCCGACCCGCACTTGGGTCGGGTTTGCGTTAGCCTTCCAGCCAGGCGCGTTCGATCTCTTCAGCCAGAATCTTCACGCCAGCTTCGATTTTCTCCGGCTCTGGCACGTAGTTCATCCGCATGCACTGATGGGTATGCGGCCAGGGCTTATCCAGCCCCGGGAAGAAGTAGTCACCAGGAACCATCAGCACGCCGCGTGCTTTCAGACGCTGATACAACAGTTCGGTAGTGATAGGCAAATCTTTGAACCATAACCACAGAAAAATAGCCCCTTCTGGTTTATGAATCAGGCAGCGATCTTCTGACAAGTAGCGGCGAATAATCGCAATCGTCTCCTGAACGCGCTGATAGTAAAACGGCTTGATAACCGTTTCGGACAGGCGCAGCAGATCGTTACGTTTAATCATCTCGCACATCATCGCCGGACCCATTCCGCCAGGTGCCAGACTGATGATGCCGTTCATATTGGTAATCGCAGTGATGATTTTTTCATTCGCGATAATGATGCCGCAGCGGGAACCTGGCAGGCCCAGCTTGGAAAGGCTCATGCACAGCACAATGTTGGGATTCCACAGCGGGCGTGCTTCGCTAAAGATGATGCCAGGGAACGGTACGCCATAGGCGTTATCAATCACCAGCGGGATCCCATGCTGGTTGGCCAGCCGGTCCAGCTTCATCAGCTCTTCATCGGTGATCACGTTGCCTGTCGGGTTAGTGGGGCGCGACACGCAGATCATCCCCGTCTCTTCACCGATGTGCAGGTGTTCAAAATCAACGTGATACTTAAACTGGCCTTCCGGTAACAGCTCAATGTTCGGACGTGCAGAGACGAAGAGATCTTCTTCCAGTCCGGAATCGGCATAGCCAATGTATTCCGGGGCTAACGGGAATAACACTTTTTGCGTTGTTCCGTCAGCGCGGCGTCCGGCGAACAGATTGAACAAGTAGAAAAACGCGCTCTGACTGCCATTTGTCAGTGCAATATTTTGTGGCTCGATATCCCAACCCTGCTTCTCACGTAGCAGTTTCGCCAGCTCAGACAGTAGCTCGGTTTTCCCTTGCGGCCCGTCATAATTGCAAAGCGCATCAGTGGCTTTGCCGTTTGCCAGCATATCTGTCAGCAGAGACTGGAAGTAATTTTGCATCTCTGGAATTTGCGCCGGATTACCACCGCCGAGCATGATGGCGCCTGGGGTGCGTAAACCGTCGTTGAGGTCCTCCATCAGGCGGGTGATGCCTGAATGGCGGGTAAATTTGTCGCCAAAAAGTGAGAATGTCATAGCAGGGGATCTGTCGAACTGAGTAGTAAAGTGGCTAACCATAGCGCTACCTATGGCAGGGTGCAAATCAGGGGGGAGGGGCTGGATTGATGTTTTATGCTGCAGATGTTTACCTGGCTGGTTTTTTATTTTGTGTTGGGCTTCCCGCTGTATGCACAGCGAGAAGCCTGTTGGGATCAGGGCTGACCGGCCCACACCACCATCACCTTATCGTCGTCATGCTCGCGGATCAATCCGTATCCCTGCTTCAATGTCAGCGTGGTCTGTTTACCGGCACCGATGGCGGGATGTCTGGCCCGGAACTGACTGATGCGCTGCCAGTGAGCGACGCTGGCAGCAGATTTCCCGTTCACATCCTGCCAGTTCATTTCTGAGCGCGTACCCTGCAATGGGTCTGAACCGGTTGGTCCAAAGGGCCGGGCCGACTCGTCGCCGTAAAAGAGTTGTACCGCGCCTGGCGCCAGCAGCAATAGTTCGGCGGCTTTATCTCCACCTTCGCGGAACAGACGCGTATCGTGCGAGGAGAGATAGCTCAGAACGTTGAAATCCTGCAATTTTTCCGCCATCTGTTGCCAGGTGAGATCCATACTCGCCAGACAATCGACGGCCTTTGCCGCCTGCTCCTGATAGTCGAAATTGATCATCGCATCGAAGCCGTGACGGTAATAGTCGCTTTGCATCACGCCATGACCCCAAGCCTCGCCGGTCATCCAGAAGGGTTTATCATCCAGCGCTTTATCCGGGTTGGCTTTCTTCCATTCAGCCAGCGCCGCGCTGGCCTGTGTTTTTAACTGCTGCCAGGCGGGAAGTTCGACGTGTTTGGCGGTATCGACCCGAAACCCGTCAATCCCGTAATCACGCACCCACTGACTGAGCCAGAGGGTCAGATAATCTCGGGGCGTGTAACCGGCAATAGCTTTAGCGTGTGTATCCGGTTTGTGTTGATAAAAGTTTGGCAGTCCGGAAGGCGTGGTGGATTCGGTTTTCAGATCGGGCAGGAAAGCCAGCGACATGGTCAGGTCGTCAAAGCCAGGATTGTCGTAATCGCCAATATCGGTGCGGATCCAGTTTTTCCCCCACCATTTTTCCCAGCCTGCTTTATCGCTGAAGTTGATGTAATCATTAAAGCTGTGCCAGCTTTGCCCGGCGGCTGGCTTCCAGTCTGTCCAGCGTTCACCGAGCGTGTTTTTCAGTTCATCGCCTGACAAGTACAGAGCCCCAAACTGATACTCCTGCATATCCGCCAGCGTGGCGTAGCCAGTATGATTCATGACAACATCGAACAGGATACGAATACCGCGCTGGTGCGCGCCGTCAACCAGGGCACGCAGGTCAGCTTCATTACCCATATTCGCATCGAGGGTGGTCCAGTCCTGAGTGTAATAGCCGTGATAAGCATAATGGGGGAAATCGCCTTTCGTACCACCGCCGACCCAGCCGTGGATTTGCTCAAACGGCGCGCTGATCCATAACGCATTAACGCCCAGTTGTTGCAGATAGTCGAGTTTGCTGGCAAGACCGCGTAAATCGCCGCCGTGGAAGGTGCCAATTTCCTGCATGCCATCGCTGCGCCGACCGTAGCTGTGGTCGTTACTCGGATCGCCATTCACAAAGCGGTCTGTCAGGACGAAATACACCGTAGCGTTATGCCAGTCGAAAGCAGCTAGGGAATCGGTTTCCGCCCGTTCCAGCAGCAACAGCCCGTTGCTGGCTGCGGCAGGCTGTAGGGTAATCGACCCATTTTTTACCGTTGCCGTTTGCTGGCTGTAGAAATCACGCACCACGGCACCTTCCGGAAAGGTCTGGCTCACATCCAGTGTTAACGGCGAACCATCCCATTTCGGGCACTGGCGAATCTGGGTCGTGACAGGGTCTGCGGCGCTTTTTACCGAGAGCATCAACGTTGGCGTTCCGGAGCGGGTATCCACTTCCAGCGCGTAATCGCCGTCTTTGAACAAACGCCACTGCGGCGGCGCGCCCTCACACGGTTTTAGCGACAGCATCTGGTTGAGTTTTATCGCATCGGCAGGCTGCCAGCACTGTTGGTCAAAATTCAGGATTAAAGGACGAGTACCCTTCGTCAACGCTGCATGGCTGACGAATTTCCCCGTACCTTCCGCTTCGAAGGTGGGAAGTCCCTGAGAAGTCCATGATGAGGCGATAGCAATGCCGGGCATGAGCGCCAGCGCAACGGCGGCAAGTTTCATAATGCTGTCCTTGATGCTGCGATTTTCGCCAGTTTGCCAGTGAAATCAGGCCGGAAACTCCTCCTTTGAGTCGATTCTGCCAGGAGGAGAAGTGAGGGTGAGCGATCGCGCGCAAAAAATGAACTTATTTTGCGATAACCTCCACATTTTCTTCGAATTAATAGCACCCTGAACCGTTAATGCGTGACATGGTTTCAGAATTGGACTATTCCTTTGGGTGCTCTTGACAGCTATTTTTGATATGATTTGAGATTCATCTCTCATTTTTGTGAAAAATATAAGGTGTTGGAATGTATAAATCCGACCAGGAGACCTAATGATATTGACTCCCATTCGACGATATGGGGCAATGATTCTTATGTTACTCACCGTTGCATTTTCGGGTGAGGTGCTGGCAAAGACACACACGGCGACAACGAGTCACAAGCCCCAGATAACCAAGGCAAGTAATAAACAGGTTAGCAGTAAACAAGAGTATTCTCGCAATAGTGCAAAGAGTAGTTCACTTCCTGATTTGCGAAAATACCCTTCCGGAACACCAAGGAAAAAAGCGTTTCTCCGGACGGTTATGCCTTATATTACCAGTCAAAATGCTGCCATTACGGCGGACCGTAACTGGCTGATTTCAAAACAGTACCAGAACCGCTGGTCACCAACTGAGCGTACGCGTATGAAAGACATCGCGAAGCGCTACAAGGTGAACTGGTCTGGCAACACGCGTAAAATTCCGTGGAATACGCTGCTTGAGCGCGTAGACATTATCCCGACCAGTATGGTGGCAACCATGGCTGCGGCCGAAAGTGGCTGGGGTACCTCGAAGCTGGCGCGTAGCAACAACAACCTGTTTGGCATGAAATGTGGCAAAGGTCGTTGTAACAATGCCCCGGGTAAGGTGAAAGGCTACTCACAGTTTGAATCGGTGAAAGAGTCGGTGAATGCTTACGTCATCAACCTGAACACGCATCCGGCTTACTCTTCTTTCCGTAAATCACGTGCGCAGCTGCGTAAAGCCGATCAGGAAGTCACCGCTACCGCGATGATCCATAAGCTGAAGGGTTATTCCACTAAAGGACAGAGCTACAACAACTATCTGTTCGCAATGTATCAGGATAACCAGCGTTTAATCGCCGCGCATATGTAATTCTGTGTGCCGGATGGCGGCTTCGCCGCATCCGGCAATAATCCTCACAGCAACACTTCGCTGTTCACATCGCGATACTCTTTTGGCGTCGTGTCATACTCTTTCTTAAAGACCGAATAGAAATACTGCAGTGATGGATAGCCGCACATCTGTGAAATTTCGTTGATCGAAAGTGTGGTAGAAATCAACAGGCTGCGCGCTTTTTCCAGCTTTTCGGCATGAATTACGGCGTGGATAGTCTCTCCGACCTCTTCTTTAAAACGCTTCTCCAGATTCGAACGTGAAATCCCCACTGAATCCAGCACTTGTTCAACCTTAATACCTTTACAGGCATGGTTGCGGATAAAGTGCATCGCCTGAATCACCGCCGGATCGGTTAATGAACGGTAGTCGGTTGAGCGGCGTTCAATGACACGCACCGGAGGAACCAGAATGCGTTGCAGCGGCAGTTCTTCATTCGCCAGTAAACGATGCAGGAGCTTAGCAGCCTGATACCCCATCTGCCTGGCTCCCTGAGCCACGGATGACAGCGCCACCCGCGACAGATAACGGGTCAATTCCTCGTTGTCGATCCCTATCACGCACAGCTTTTCCGGTACCGGAATATGCAGGTGCTCGCAGACTTGCAGGACGTGCCGTGCCCGCGCGTCGGTGACGGCGATAATACCGGTTTGCGGCGGTAGAGTTTGCAGCCAGTCCGCCAGACGATTTTGCGCGTGCTGCCAGTTCTCCGGTGCGGTTTCCAGCCCCTGATAGACAACGCCGCGGTACTTCTCTTTGGCAACCAGCTGGCAAAAGGCATATTCACGTTCCGCGGCCCAGCGTTTACCGCTTGAAGAAGGCAGACCATAAAACGCAAAGCGGTTAACCCCTTTCTCTTTCAGATGCAGGAAAGCGCTTTCTACCAACGCGTGGTTGTCGGTGGCGATGTAATGTACCGGTGGATAATCTTGCTCCAGATGGTAGGAGCCTCCAACGCCGATGATGGGAACCTCGACATCGGCAAGTAATTGCGCAATATCATCATCGTCATAATCAGCAATAACGCCGTCGCCTAACCAGTCTTTAATATTATCGATACGGGCGCGGAAATCTTCCTCAATGAATATATCCCACTCGGATTGCGATGCCTGTAAATATTCACCCACTCCTTCTACTACCTGGCGGTCGTAGGCTTTATTGGCATTAAATAGCAGAGTGATGCGGTGACGTTTATCAAACATAAGAACCTGTCCTGGAAAGGTTAACGTGGGCCTGTCGATACTAGCAAAATCGCAGGTACGACTGCTTGATGAAGCGTGACAAATTTCTTATTTGCCCGGTGCTACGCAAAATTCACATACTGCCAGCAGGATGACAATTGTCATTTTTTATCTGCGCATTATGGTTTTTTGTTTATTGGCTAACCTTCGATCGCGATCGCCTTTTTATTTCTTTTCTCAGCGCGTTTTTTTGGGAGCCAGCGCACGTTTGGGTATTCTCTTAATAGCGGTGTGAAATAACGTAATTGAGCAATAAATCAGGAAATTCCAGTATAGCTATATCGCAGTTTACTTGCCGTATTACCTGATTATGGAGCTTATTATGCCGGCTTATTTTGACCAACTCGATCGTGTTCGTTTTGAAGGCACTCAATCCACTAACCCGCTCGCATTTCGCCATTACAACCCTGACGAAATCGTATTGGGCAAGCGCATGGAAGATCATCTGCGTTTTGCTGCCTGCTACTGGCATACCTTCTGCTGGAACGGAGCGGATATGTTCGGTATGGGCGCTTTCGATCGTCCGTGGCAGCAGCCTGGTGAAGCTCTGGCGCTGGCGAAACGCAAAGCGGACGTAGCATTTGAGTTCTTCCACAAGCTGAACGTGCCTTACTACTGCTTCCATGACGTCGATGTTTCGCCGGAAGGCGCGTCTTTGAAAGAGTACAAAAACAACTTTGCGCAGATGGTTGATGTGCTGGCGGCAAAACAGGAACAGAGCGGCGTGAAGCTGCTGTGGGGTACAGCAAACTGCTTCACTAACCCACGCTACGGCGCGGGTGCGGCCACAAACCCGGATCCAGAAGTGTTCAGCTGGGCCGCTACGCAGGTGGTTACGGCCATGGATGCCACGCACAAGTTAGGCGGTGAAAACTACGTTCTGTGGGGCGGTCGTGAAGGTTATGAAACGCTGCTGAATACCGATCTGCGTCAGGAACGTGAGCAGATTGGTCGTTTCATGCAATTAGTCGTGGAACACAAACATAAAACCGGTTTCCAGGGCACTTTGCTTATCGAGCCGAAACCGCAGGAACCGACCAAGCACCAGTACGACTACGATGCGGCGACCGTGTACGGATTCCTCAAGCAGTTCGGTCTGGAAAAAGAGATCAAACTGAATATCGAAGCCAACCACGCCACGCTGGCAGGCCATTCGTTCCATCACGAAATCGCCACCGCTATCGCGCTGGGTCTGTTTGGCTCTGTTGATGCCAACCGCGGCGACGCACAGCTGGGCTGGGATACCGACCAGTTCCCGAACAGCGTAGAAGAGAATGCGTTGGTGATGTACGAAATCCTGAAAGCGGGCGGCTTCACCACCGGCGGCCTGAACTTTGATGCCAAAGTACGTCGTCAGAGTACCGATAAATACGATCTGTTCTATGGTCATATTGGCGCGATGGATACCATGGCGCTGTCGCTGAAAATTGCGGCCCGTATGATTGAAGACGGTGGCCTTGATCAGCGTGTGGCTAAACGTTATGCCGGTTGGAATGGTGAGCTGGGCCAGCAAATTCTGAATGGCCAGATGACGCTGACGGAAATTGCGCAGTACGCTGAACAACATAACCTGGCGCCAGTGCACCAGAGCGGTCATCAGGAGTTGCTGGAGAATCTGGTAAACCATTATTTGTTCGACAAATAACGGGTCTCTGAGAACGTCCGTAAGCCCGGTCAGCTAGCGCTACCGGGCCTTTCTTTAAGGAACGATGCCTTATGTATATCGGGATAGATCTTGGCACATCAGGCGTAAAGGCCATTCTGCTCAATGAGCAGGGCGATGTGGTGGCTTCACAAACGGAGAAACTCACCGTCTCGCGCCCGCACCCGTTATGGTCAGAACAAGACCCTGAGCAGTGGTGGCTGGCAACGGATCGCGCAGTAAAAGCACTGGGTCAGCAGCATTCACTCCGCGAGGTGAAAGCGTTGGGGATTGCCGGGCAGATGCACGGCGCGACGTTACTGGATGAACAACAGAAGGTATTGCGTCCGGCTATCTTATGGAACGACGGTCGCTGTGCTGAAGAGTGCGTGATGCTGGAGAATCAGGTTCCGCAGTCTCGAGCGATAACTGGCAACCTGATGATGCCTGGCTTTACCGCGCCAAAACTGCTGTGGGTGCAACGCCACGAGCCGGAGATTTTCAACCAGATTGATAAAGTCCTGCTGCCGAAAGATTACCTGCGTTTGCGCATGACCGGTGATTTTGCCAGCGATATGTCTGATGCGGCAGGGACAATGTGGCTGGATGTCGCGAAGCGTGACTGGAGCGATGTCATGCTGGCTGCCTGTAAACTGACTCGCGCACATATGCCTGCGCTCTATGAAGGCAGTGCGATTACCGGAACCTTGTTGCCAGCAGTTGCCAAAGCCTGGGGAATGCAGGAGGTTGCAGTGGTTGCCGGCGGCGGTGATAACGCGGCGGGGGCGGTAGGCGTTGGCATGATGAATGCCGGTCAGGCGATGCTTTCGCTGGGGACGTCCGGCGTCTATTTTGCGGTGAGTGATGGTTTCCTTAGCAAACCGGAAAGTGCGGTTCACAGTTTTTGCCATGCTTTGCCTGAGCGATGGCATCTGATGTCTGTAATGTTAAGTGCGGCATCATGTCTGGACTGGGCGGCAAAATTAACCGGACTGGCGAGCGTTCCTGCGTTGATTGACGCTGCGCAACAGGCGGATGAACACGCGGAGCCGGTCTGGTTTTTACCTTATCTTTCCGGGGAACGTACGCCGCATAACAATCCGCAGGCCAAGGGCGTATTTTTCGGTCTTACGCATCAGCATGGTCCGGCGGAACTGGCACAGGCGGTGCTGGAAGGTGTAGGTTTTGCGCTGGCTGACGGTATGGATGTGGTACATGCCTGTGGCATTCAGCCCGCCAGCATTACGCTGATCGGCGGCGGGGCACGCAGCGAATACTGGCGTCAGATGCTATCTGACATCAGCGGATTGCAGCTGGATTACCGTACCGGCGGTGATGTTGGCCCTGCACTCGGCGCGGCGCGCCTGGCACAAATTGCCATGAATCCGCAGCGGCCATTATCAGACCTACTGCCTCAGCTTACGCTGGAGCAGGCGCATTATCCTGACGCCGAGCGTCATGCTCGTTATCAACAGCGTCGAGAAATCTTCCGTCGTATCTATCAGCAATTACAACCGCTGATGTCCTGACCCTAAATCCCCTCTGGCAAACAGAGGGGATTTATCAAATATATATTTCAATCTAATAAATAATTAGCGTGCATGAATTTATTCTGAAAGTCCGACGTAGTCGCTTTTTTCTGTGTTGTCTTTAGCGGGTTATTCATATTGTATCCATGATGGATAAGGAGATCCCAATGAAGACAACCAGGCTTTTGCCATGGATATTATTCCTCTCAGGCATACTGACTTACAGTATCGGTTTATGGCGTGCATGCCCGTTATTGAGCGGCAAGGGGTATTTTTTGGGGGCGTTGATGACGGGGATGTTCGTTACATATGCCTATCAGCGCGCAGTAAATCTCAATCAAATTGATGAACGCTTCGCTTCTGTGTGTCAGATGGTGATGCTCATAACTATCGGGTTGTTGCTGGTAGGAGTGTGGAATGCCCCGCTGGCGCCCATCGAAATGGGGCTGTACCCGGCGGCATTCTTTGTGTGTTTACTGGGGCAAGTGTTACTGCAGCGTTCGTCTGAAAACGCGCTGTCTGGAGAATCCTAACTCACCAGCCTGCGCGTATCGATACGCTGCAACAATATAGACAACAGCAAACTTCCAGCCAGTGTGGCGCTGAAAATCCACAACATATCGAGCGGTGGCCAGTTTTTGAGTTCAATTCCGTTGGTGCGTAGTGCGTGAATGATCAGCGCATGAAAACCATAAATGCCCAATGAATGGCGAGAAATAAGGCCCAGTAGCGGCAGAGTACGTGTGCTGAGCGTATTTTTGACCAGCGTCAGGAGTGAAACGGCGCAAATAAATACCACCGGGCCGCAGTAAAGGTACCAGGTGTCGGCAAAATTGCCTCGCCAGCGCAGTTCATGCAATGTGCCACGAGAAATAATAAATACCGCGGTAATGAACAACGCCGCACAGAGCCAACTGAGCGCACGCTTTTGCGTATCCATCATGCCAATCGCCCGGCCCAGCATGCCGTACAGGATGTAATAGAAGGTGTCGCCGCTGATGTACAGGTTGATGGGCAGCCACTCAAAGCCGCCGATTTTTTGCGAGACGGTATTGGGATTGGCAATCACGCCAATCACCACCATGAGCGCCAGCAGCATCTTGCCGCTGATATTTTTCACCTGGATCAGCGGAGAAACCAGGTAGATGACGGCGATCGCGAAGAAAAACCACAGGTGATAGAACACCGGCTTTTGCAGCAGGTTCTTCAGTGACAGCTCAGCGTTGATCGAGGTAAACATCAGGATATAGGCCAGCGCCACGCTGCTGTAAAACAGAATGCAGAGCGCGATGCGCAGGAAATGGCGCGGTTTGGCGCTACGCTCACCAAAGAACAGATAGCCCGAAATCATAAAGAACAGCGGAACGCTGACGCGAGAGGCTGAATTGAGCACGTTAGCCAGATCCCAATTCAACGGGCTGACGCTTTGCGCATTGGTGATGTACCAGGTTGTGGTGTGGATCATCACGACCATTAAACAGGCTATTCCGCGCAGGTTATCAATCCAGAAAATTTTGGGCTGCATCAGTTCCTCTGTGTCCATTAAAAAAAGTCTGACCGATATTTTGCGAACGTAGCTCACTGGAATAATCCGAGTTCTTACGCTAAAGCTTGAGATGGTCTGATGAGATTCTCAAAATAGGATCTGTTTCCAGACACTAATAATAAGACTGACCAGCAAACCAGGCGGTAATAAAATGATGATGAAGTATTTCTTTCCCGCGATCGCTGCCCTTTTGCTGGTAGCGTGCGCTGACACACAACCGTCTGCACCTGCGCAGAAAGCGCAAAAGGTTAAGGTCAGTGCCACACGTTCGCTGGATATGGAGTCATTGTGCAAAAATGAGGCGGCGCAACGCTATAACACTGGCGCACAGAAAATTGATATCTCCGGCCTGGAACAATTCCAGGGCAGCTATGAGATGCGTGGTTCTACCTTCCGTAAAGAGAGTTTTGTCTGTTCTTTTGATGCAGACGGGCAGTTTTTGCACCTTTCCATGCGCTAAGTTCCCTCTTTTTCCCGTTTCGTACTGTATATCTTGCAGCCAGCGGGTATACTGATCGCTTCCTTTAAATCCACACGTATCCAGCACGAAATAATATGCAAAAGTTTGATACCAGGACCTTCCAGGGCTTGATCCTGACCTTACAGGATTACTGGGCTCGCCAGGGCTGCACCATTGTTCAACCATTGGACATGGAAGTCGGCGCGGGAACATCTCACCCAATGACCTGCCTGCGTGCGCTGGGGCCGGAACCGATGGCGACTGCTTATGTGCAGCCTTCTCGTCGTCCGACCGATGGCCGCTATGGCGAAAACCCGAACCGCTTACAGCACTACTATCAGTTCCAGGTAGTGATTAAGCCTTCTCCGGACAACATTCAGGAGCTGTACCTGGGTTCTCTGAAAGAGCTGGGTATGGACCCGACCATTCACGATATCCGTTTCGTGGAAGATAACTGGGAAAACCCGACGCTGGGTGCCTGGGGTCTGGGTTGGGAAGTGTGGCTGAACGGCATGGAAGTAACGCAGTTCACCTACTTCCAGCAGGTTGGTGGTCTGGAATGTAAACCAGTAACCGGGGAAATTACCTACGGTCTGGAACGTCTGGCCATGTACATTCAGGGCGTAGACAGCGTTTACGACCTGGTCTGGAGCGACGGCCCGCTGGGTAAAACCACGTACGGCGACGTGTTCCATCAGAACGAAGTGGAGCAATCCACCTACAACTTCGAATACGCCGACGTGGACTTCCTGTTCACCTGCTTCGAGCAGTACGAGAAAGAAGCGCAGCAGCTGCTGGCGCTGGAAAATCCGCTGCCGCTGCCTGCGTATGAACGTATTCTGAAAGCCGCCCATAGCTTCAACCTGCTGGATGCGCGTAAAGCCATCTCCGTCACCGAGCGTCAGCGCTATATCCTGCGCATTCGCACGCTGACCAAAGCAGTGGCAGAAGCTTACTACGCTTCCCGTGAAGCCCTTGGCTTCCCGATGTGCAACAAAGACAAATAAGAGGCGGCCATGTCTGAGAAAACTTTTCTGGTGGAAATCGGCACTGAAGAGCTGCCACCAAAAGCACTGCGCAGCCTGGCTGAGTCCTTTGCTGCAAACTTTACCGCGGAGCTGGATAACGCTGGCATCGCGCACGGCAACGTTGAGTGGTTCGCCGCGCCGCGTCGTCTGGCGCTGAAAGTCGCGAATCTGGCGGAATCTCAACCCGATCGCGAAGTTGAAAAACGCGGTCCGGCCATTGCCCAGGCGTTTGACGCTGAAGGCAAACCGAGCAAAGCGGCAGAAGGTTGGGCACGTGGCTGCGGCATCACGGTTGATCAGGCTGAGCGTCTGACTACCGACAAAGGCGAATGGTTGCTGTACCGTGCGCATGTGAAAGGCGAAAGCGCTGAAGCACTGCTGCCGAACATGATTGCCACTTCGCTGGCGAAGCTGCCGATCCCGAAACTGATGCGCTGGGGCGCGTCTGACGTCCACTTCGTGCGTCCGGTTCACACCGTCACTCTGCTGCTGGGCGACAAAGTGATCCCGGCAACGATTCTGGGCATTCAGTCCGATCGCGTGATCCGTGGACATCGCTTTATGGGCGAGCCGGAATTCACCATCGATTCTGCCGATCAGTACCCGGAAATCCTGCGTGAGCGCGGCAAAGTAATTGCGGATTACGCTGAGCGTAAAGCGAAAATCAAAGCCGATGCTGAAGAAGCGGCGCGTAAGATTGGCGGTAACGCTGACCTGAGCGAAAGCCTGCTGGAAGAAGTCACCTCGCTGGTGGAATGGCCGGTAGTGCTGACTGCGAAGTTCGAAGAGAAATTCCTCGCAGTTCCGTCTGAAGCGCTGGTACACACCATGAAAGGTGACCAGAAGTACTTCCCGGTTTACGCGAACGACGGCAAACTGCTGCCGAACTTTATCTTCGTTGCCAACATCGAATCGAAAGATCCGATCCAGATTATCTCCGGTAACGAGAAAGTCGTTCGTCCGCGTCTGGCGGATGCCGAATTTTTCTTCAATACCGACCGTAAAAAACGTCTGGAAGACCATCTGCCGCGTCTGCAAACCGTGCTGTTCCAACAGCAACTGGGTACGCTGCGCGACAAGACTGACCGTATCCAGGCGCTGGCGGGCTGGATTGCTGGTCAGATTGGTGCTGATGTTAACCACGCGACGCGTGCTGGCCTGCTGTCCAAGTGCGATCTGATGACCAACATGGTCTTCGAGTTCACCGACACCCAGGGTGTGATGGGCATGCACTACGCGCGTCACGATGGTGAAGCGGAAGATGTAGCCGTGGCGCTGAACGAACAGTATCAGCCGCGTTTTGCCGGTGATGACCTGCCGTCGAACCCGGTAGCTTGTGCCGTGGCAATTGCCGACAAGATGGACACCCTGGCGGGTATCTTCGGTATTGGTCAGCATCCGAAAGGCGACAAAGACCCGTTTGCGCTGCGTCGTGCTGCGCTGGGTGTGCTGCGTATTATCGTTGAGAAGAACCTGAATCTGGATCTGCAAACGCTGACCGAAGAAGCGGTTCGTCTGTATGGTGACAAGCTGACCAACGCGAATGTGGTGGATGATGTTATCGACTTTATGCTCGGCCGCTTCCGTGCCTGGTATCAGGACGAAGGTTACACCGTCGACACCATTCAGGCCGTACTGGCGCGTCGTCCGACTCGTCCGGCTGATTTTGACGCACGTATGAAGGCGGTTTCGCACTTCCGTACGCTGGAAGCCGCGTCCGCGCTGGCTGCTGCGAACAAACGTGTATCGAACATCCTGGCGAAGTCTGAAGAGACGCTGAATGACCGCGTGAATGCGGCGACGCTGAAAGAGCCGGAAGAAATTGCGCTGGCAATGCAGGTTGTCGTGCTGCGCGATAAGCTGGAGCCTGTCTTCGCTGCCGGTCATTACCAGGAAGCGCTGGTTGAGCTATCGGCGCTACGTGAACCGGTCGATGCGTTCTTCGAGAAAGTGATGGTTAACGTGGAAGATAAAGATCTGCGTATTAACCGTCTGTCTATGCTCGAAAAACTGCGTGAGCTGTTCCTGCGCGTAGCGGATATTTCTCTGCTGCAGTAACGGCCCTGAGCTGACTTAGAAAATGCCGGATGGCGGCTTTGCCTTATCCGGCATTTTTTTATGTTATTAGCGCAACTGCAATTTTGTCAGACAGGTCTGGCTGTCTTCCATCGTCTTAATAGGATACTCCGCCGTTTTACCGTTGTAGCTCACTGCGATGGTGCCTTCCATATTGCGCGGTAGCCATACCCCGACAAAGCCATTACGGCCGCTCTTCATCGCTTTTTGTACCACCACATCACCCTTGTTATCCGTCACTTTGACATTGAATGTCTTCTCCGGCATTTCGCCCTGGCAGCCAGAAAGGCTGTGGTTGAAGCAAGGATGTGTTTGCCATTCATACGGGGCAAACGACAGATAGAACTTGTCACCGAGCGGCAGGGTATAAGCCTGATCGCCCGAAGAGAGCTTCAGCTCGGTGCTGGTGATGGACGCTGAGTACGGCAGCGGGCGGCTCTGCGGAGACCGATCAATCGTCTCTACGATTTGCTCGACGGATTTACCGCTGAGCCCGTGTTCGGCCAGGAAAGTGGCTTCTGGGGTAGCCGCGAACGCAGTACCGGTGGTGAGCAAACCTAAAATCAGTAGCAGTGAGGATTTCGACATAGCTTCAATTCCTTGTGAAAGTTGTGGAATATAGACTGGCTCACTATAAAGCTTGCCCTTAGGGAAAGGTCAAAGGGACGACGGGTAAAGTAATGCAAAGAAGCGTTTGGGTGGGGAGTCTTACGAAGTACAGATAAAAAAAATCCCCGCCGTTTGGCAGGGATTCAGAATTTTGAGCTTTTTAAGCTTACAGGCTGGTTACGTTGCCAGCTGCCGGGCCTTTAGCGCCGCTTTCGATGGTGAAGGAAACTTTCTGACCTTCGTCCAGAGATTTGTAGCCATCGTTCTGGATAGCAGAGAAGTGTACGAACACGTCTTTAGAGCCATCGTCAGGAGTGATGAAGCCGAAACCTTTGTCAGCGTTGAACCATTTTACGATACCAGTCATTTTACCGGACATAGTGTATTACCTTTTAAAAAATAAGTGTGCCTTTCGGCGATATGGCGTGCTTTACAGATTTTTTAACAGTAAAGGAAATGCTCACTACGAAGGGTATCAACGATAACTCTTGAAGGGACTTGCCTTACTAACTGCTGTAATGGTCTGTACGTCAAACCGTTGAGGGCATTAACTCATTTTACGCATGTGGATGCAACTACTATTTTCTTTTTTGTGGATAACCTTCGTAAAGGAACGGCCCTGTTACAGGACCGTTCTTAAGCAAAATTGAAAAATAGTTCAATCCATCAGTTGCTTACTTAATCTTGGATCTGCCTGAATCAGGCGCATTAACTTCAACTCGGTAATGGAAGGCTTTACGCGTTTAGACTCCCATTCATGAACCATCGCGACAGTCACACCCATCACTCGGGCAAAATCATCTGTTTTTAAACCCGTCCCTCGTCGTAGCTGTTCAAATTCGGTGAAAGGGTTGGTTTTTTGCGGCAGAGTGACCGTCTGCGATACATCTTTAAAAACAATCTGCTCCAGACTGCTTAGCAGTTCAAACATAGGATCTTTGTATTCCATTGAGAACTCCTACAAATCACACAGCGGGATCGTGAATTTCTTCGAAGCTCATTAAGAGTAGTCGGAAAAAATGAAGCCGGATTTAAGGTTTGTGTGATGGATTCGTTTCAGCGGATCGCAGGTGATAATCTTTTGCTGGCTAACGAACTGATAAAGGTCGGGATCTCCGAACGATCGATTCCGATTGTAAAGATGACTAAAATATGACGGCGAGTGGTAAATGCAGCATTGTTTAGCAAAATGAACGGTGGCGGGAACGGTTATTTTCCCCCACAAGATTACGCGGAAAGGGTATCTTGCGGGGCTGACCTGGACTATCCTTGTCAACGTCAGGCACGCGGGTGTCGTTGTGCGCATTTTTGGGTGAAAGGAGTATTAAAATGGCGACAGGTAAGTCCTGCTCTCGCTGGTTTGCGCCTGTTTTGGCGCTTTTAATGGTAGTTGGCCTGAGTGGGTGTTTTGATAAAGAAGGCGATCAACGCAAAGCGTTTATCGATTTTCTGCAGAATACTGCAATGCGTAGCGGAGAGCGTTTACCAACGCTGACCGCCGATCAGAAAAAACAGTTTGGCCCGTTTGTGTCCGATTACGCGATTCTGTATGGCTATTCGCAGCAGGTTAATCAGGCGATGGACTCCGGTCTGCGTCCGGTGGTTGATAGCGTAAATGCGATTCGTGTTCCTCAGGATTATGTGACTCAGCGTGAACCGCTGCGTCAGGCAAATGGTGCGCTGGGCGTGTTAGGGCAACAGTTGCAGAATGCGAAACTGCAGGCGGATGCTGCACATGGCGCGCTGAAGCAGGGTGAGGATCTGAAGCCGGTCTTTGATCAGGTGTACAACAAAGTTGTTACTGCCCCAGCAGAGGCCTTACAGCCACTGATCCCTGCCGCGCAAATTTTCACGCAGCAGTTGGTGCAGGTCGGTGATTTTGTGGCGCAGCAGGATACGCAGGTGAGCTTTGTCGCCAACGGTATCCAGTTCCCAACGTCACAGCAGGCAAGTCAGTACAATACGCTGATTGGCCCGTTGGCTGCTCAGCATCAGGCATTTAATCAGGCCTGGACTGCTGCGGTGAATGCCGCTCAGTAATGAAGGTGCTGTAATACATGGAAGGCCGGGTGAGCATAAGCGCTACCCGGCCTTTTGTTTATGATGCGACCTGCGGGTTTACGCAGTTCTTCTCAACGCGTCCTTGCAGCGCATCGATTAAGTTATCCACCGCACAGGCCGCCATGTTGTAGCGCGTTTCGTGCGTGGCTGAACCAATGTGCGGTACGGCCACCACGTTGGGCAGTGACAGCAGCGGTGAGTCTACCGATAATGGCTCTTGCTCAAATACATCCAGGCCAGCGGCATGAATTTCGCCGTTTTGCAGGGCGGCAATCAACGCTTTTTCATCGACCACCGGGCCACGTCCGGCGTTAATGAAAATGACGGAAGACTTCATTTTGGCAAACTGCTCGGTACTGAACAGATGATGCGTTTCGTCGGTTAACGGCAGGATCAGGCAGACAAAATCAGACTCCTGCAACAGCGTATCGAGGTCGCAGTAACGTGCATTGAAGCGTTCTTCTGCTTCCTGATGATGACGGCGCGCATTATAGAGAATCGGCATGCTAAAGCCGAAATGCGCACGTTGTGCCAGCGCCAGCCCAATGCGGCCCATACCGACAATCCCCAGCGTTTTGTGGTGTACATCGGTACCAAACCAGTCCGGTCCGATACTTTTGGTCCATTCACCGACCTTCACCCGTTCAGCAACTTCCACCACGCGGCGAGCGGTGCTTAACACCAGCGCCATTACCGTATCGGCGACGGTTTCCGTCAGCACGGTTGGCGTGTGCATCAGCAGCACCTTACGTGCGTTGAGAGCATCGACGTCGAAATTGTCATAGCCTACGGAAATCGTGGAGGTCGCACGCAGCCTGGGCATTTTCTCCAGCAGATCGGTATTGACGGCTTCACTGGAGCCCAGTAGACCTTCTGCATTGGCAAAAGCGTCGGCGTGCTGTGTGACTGTTTCCGGGCGCAGGTTAGGCACCTGAGTCACAGTAAAATGCTCTTCCAGGCGATGCAGTAAATCGTCAGGTAACGCTTTATAGAGAATAATGGACGGCTTCATGCGAATCTCCGTAAGTTAAAATTTAAGCGTGGCGTGCGCCAACCGGAATTTGGGAATTATTAGCAGGCTTAACAATCAAAGTTAGCCATACTGAGACAAAAAGCGCTACCCCCATAAAAATGTACGAGGCGGACGGGCTGCCGGTTGCGCCATTGAGGTAGCCGACAAACCATGAACCAAAGAATGAGCCTAGCGCGCCCATGCTGTTAATCAGCGCCATTGCTCCACCGGCGACGTTGCGCGGCAGCATTTCCGGGATGATGGCGAAGAAGGGACCGTAGGGGGCATACATTGCCGCGCCTGCAATAACCAACAGCGTGTAAGAAATCCAGAAGTGGTCTGCGCCCACGGCCCAGGAGCCGATAAACGCGAACGCCGCGATCAGTAACAGTGGCCAGACAAACAGCTTACGGTTTTGCAGCTTATCGGACGCCCAGGAGACTAGGATCATCGCCGCCGTTGCCGCCAGATACGGTACAGATGACAGCCAACCAACTTCCACCATCCCCAGGTTTGCGCCACCGTTGCGGATAATCGACGGCAGCCACAGGACAAAACCATAGACGCCAATACTCCAGGCGAAATACTGCATACACAGCAGGATGACGTTTCGTGAGCGGAAAGCCTCGCTGTAGTTACGTACGGCTTTGATGCCTTGCTGCTCTTTTTCCAGTTGTGCCTGAAGGGCGGCTTTTTCAGATTCTGACAGCCAACCGACCTGAGACGGTTTGTCTTTTACCAGCACCCACCAGCAGAACGCCCAGATGATGGCCGGGAAGCCCTCGATGATGAACATTTCTCGCCAGCCCAGCGCCTGAATCAGGTAACCGGAAACCACGGACATCCACAGAACGGTGACCGGATTACCGAGGATCAAGAAAGTGTTTGCGCGCGAGCGTTCAGATTTCGTAAACCAGTTGCTGATGTAAATCAGCATTGCCGGCATCACGGCGGCTTCAACGACGCCAAGAATAAAGCGGATGGCGGCAAGCATTGGAATATTGCTGACCATGCCGGTTAATGACGCACATGCGCCCCAGAGGATCAGACAGACAAAAATCAGTTTCCGCACGCTGCGGCGTTCAGCGTAAATTGCGCCCGGGATCTGAAAGAAGAAATAACCGAGGAAAAACAGCGCGCCCAGCAGGGAAGAGATCCCTTTGGTAATGCCGAGGTCCTCGTTGATACCGGCGGCGGAGGCGAAGCTGAAGTTCGCGCGGTCAAGGTACGCCAGGCTATACGTGATAAACACGATTGGCATGATGTACCACCAGCGTTTTGCTGCATTAGTTGAGCTATTCATAGACTGCCCTCTGGTTATGCTGATACGCCGCCTCTGTATGTAGGGTACAGAGTTGGCCGGGAGTTTATTCCCCTAATTGTTCACGTGTGGGTAATCCTTCGCTGTCGCCCTGAACCTGAATGGCCAGTGCGCCTATTTTATTGCCGCGGGTCACCGCCTGATGCAACGAGCGGCCTTCCAGCAGGGCGCTAATAACGCCCACGGCAAAGCCATCGCCTGCGCCGACCGTATCGACCACGTTGTCGACTTTTACCGGTGCAACACAGCCTTGTTCGCCGCTGGTAGTTTTGTACCAGGCGCCATCAGCCCCGGTTTTCACGATCACGGCCTTCACTCCGTGGCGCAGATAAAAGTCGGCGATAGCTTCAGGCGTTTGCTGACCGGTTAAAATCATGCCCTCTTTTAACCCTGGTAAAACCCAGTCCGCCTGGAATGCCAGTCGGTTCAGTTTTTCCACCATCTCGGCTTCGCTTTTCCACAGTACCGGGCGCAAATTCGGGTCGAACGAGATGGTCTTCCCCTGGGCCTTCATGGTGCGGGCGGTATGCGCCAGAAGCTCATAGGAGCTAGCGGAAAGCGCTGCTGCTACGCCGCTCAGGTGCAGGTGGCGCGCGCTGGCGAAATAGGCCTCGTGATAATCCTCAATGCTGAGGCGGCTGGCAGCGGAACCTTTGCGGAAGTATTCCACAATGGGATCGGTTCCATTTTCGACCTTAGATTTAAGCTGAAAGCCGGTAGCGTAACGCCCGTCCTGGGTGACTCCCTGCGCATCAATCCCTTCTTTTTCCAGCGACTTAACGATAAAACGTCCAAAACTGTCGTTGCCTACACGGCTCACCCAACCAACCTTCAGGCCCAGACGGGCAAGACCGGTCGCCACGTTGAGCTCCGCGCCTGCAACGCGCTTGATAAATTGCTCCACATCCGCCAGTTCGCCGGTTTGCGTGGCGACAAACATCGCCATCGCTTCACCAATAGTGACCACATCCAGTGAATTTTTCATGCGTTACTCCTCGCGTAACAGCTCGACGTAGCGGCGGGTCACCGCCGTCAAATCCTGCCCTTCCAGGGGAAACTCAATGCCGCGCGGGACATCGTTGGGTAGCGTTTTTAGCAGCGCCAGCCAGCGCGAGTCTGCTGCATCTGGCGGTACGGCGCGGTAGTTGTCGCGATGTGCAACTGCGGCTTTGACATGGATATAGCCAACGGTTGACGCCAGGTTCTGCGCCGCTTGTTCCGGGGAGTCACCCACCCACAGCCAGTTGCCCATATCGAAGGTCAAAGATATCGGCAGGTTTTGCATCTGACAGGCTTCGTTAAAGCGCTGCATCGGCTGCAGGCGTCCGCAGGCGGTCTGATCGTTCTCGACAACCAGCTCCATTCCGCTGTTGTCCAGCCATTGGCGTAGAACGTCGAACTGTTCGGTATGGGAAAAATGGCCGAGGGAGACTTTTAACCACAGCGCCTGCAAGGCCTGCGCTTCCTCAAGTAGTTCTGGAAGACGGGGATTGAGGTTACCGTCCTCAAGGAACAACGGTTCAGGCGCTGAGTAACAGGCCAGCAGGCCGAAGATTTCGATCGCAGAGGCCATTGTTGACAGCGTTTTCAGCTCGGCGTCGGTTAATAGCTCGCGGCGGATTTCGACGCCGTCAGCACCGGCTTCAGCGATAATGGGCAGCATTGCCGTTTGCCCACCTGCGGCCCGTACCTGGTCGTGGCCGTAAGCGGCGGTGACCACCATAATTTTTCTTTTCATGGAAACTCCAGACTAGCGTTCTTGTTATAACGCTAGATGGAACCGGTTCCAAAGAAAAGCCCATGATGTCGAATTTATGATCACCATCACGAAGGTAATTTAACGGGCGGTAGAGCCGCGCACGATCAGCTCGCCGGAGAAAACCTGTTCCTGAACGGCAGCGGAGCCGCCATCGATCCGGCGCACAACCTGCTCAACGGCGGTGTAACCAATCTGCCAGGTGGGTTGTTTCAACGTGGTAATACCAACGCCCGCCAGCTCTGCCCATTCCAGTTCGTCAAAGCCGAGCAAGCCAATGTCGCTCCCCCAGTTAAGGCCAATGCGTTTCAGTGCGCGGGCAACCTGCAATGTGAGGGCTCCGTTGGCAGAGATAACGGCTTTACGCATTCCCCGATGCTGCTGGTGAAACTGGCGCAGGGTGTCGTCCAGTTGCGTATTGTCCGTGAGCGGAACTTCGGCATTTTGCGCGATAACGCCGGGGTATTGCGCGAGCGTGGTGCGAAAAGCGCTCAGGCGTTCGCGGCGGGTATTCACCATGCCGAGTGGTTCGCTGAGGAACAGGATGGCTTCAAAACCTTGCTCGACCAGATGTTCCGTGGCAACCGTTGCCGCCTGGGTGTTATCCAGCCCGACCATATCACAGGCGAAATCGGGAATTT
Organism: Citrobacter sp. A316; assembly: GCF_002042945.1. Classification (NCBI taxonomy): domain Bacteria; kingdom Pseudomonadati; phylum Pseudomonadota; class Gammaproteobacteria; order Enterobacterales; family Enterobacteriaceae; genus Citrobacter; species Citrobacter sp. A316. Next base: position 2,648 of record NZ_MVFZ01000023.1, on the reverse strand, counting down.
TACGGTCAATCAGCACCATCGGCAGCGCAGACTGTTGCAGGCGATTCAGCCCCTCTTCGCGCATCCCGACAGCGTTGACCACAATCCCTTCGACCTGGTAGCTGCGCAGCAGGTCGAGATAATGCAGTTCCTGATCCACTTCGTTGTTGGTGTTACACACCAGCGGGGTAAAGCCTTTATCGCGACAGGCGGCTTCAATACCGCTTAGCACGTTGACAGAGTAGGGATTGGTAATATCGGCGATGATCAGGCCAATCAGTCGGGTACGACCGTGTTTCAGGCCTCTTGCCATCAGGCTGGGACGGTAGTCGAGATCGGCAATGGCTTGTTCAATGCGGGCCAGCAGCGCGTCGGAAAGCAGGTGCTTTTCACCGTTGAGATAACGTGAAATGCTGGTCTTGCCGGTTTTTGCGGCTTTCGCCACATCGCTGATGGTTGCCCGTGTTGATTTGCTCATCGCTGATTTCCCTGAATTTGGTGACAACACCTTAACGCGAAAATCAACGATGGCAAGTGCTTCATGCCGGATGGATATGGTCTGTCTCCATCCGGCACAAAACGTTACTGGATCGGGCTTAAGGTAATCTCTACGCGACGGTTTTGCGCTTTACCTTCCGCCGTGCTGTTGCTGGCGATCGGATTTGCCGGGCCCATACCCTGAGTACGGATACGGTTAGCAGCGACCCCTTGAGTGATCAAGGCGCTGGCAACGGAGTCTGCGCGTTGCTGCGACAGACGCATATTCAGATCCTGGCTGCCGGTGCTGTCGGTGAAGCCCAGCACGTTGACGGCGGTTTTATTGTACTCTTTCAGTACCATCGCCACGCCGGTCAGGGTGTTGGCACCCGCAGGTTTCAGGTTGGCGCTACTGCTGTCGAAGGTGACGTTGTTTGGCATGTTCAGAATGATGTTATCGCCACTGCGCGTCACGCTGACGCCCGTTCCCTGCATTTTTTCGCGCAGTTTTGCTTCCTGCACATCCATGTAATAGCCGATACCACCGCCAACGGCCGCGCCAGCCGCTGCGCCAATCAGTGCGCCTTTGCCGCGATCTTTCTTCGAAGAAGAGAGTGCGCCAATGCCCGCGCCGACCAGAGAGCCAATACCTGCGCCAATGCCGGATTTACCCGCTTCGCGTTCGCCGGTGTAAGGGTTTGTTGTGCAGCCAGAAACCGCCAGGGCGCCGCTCACGATGGCAGCAATAACAAATACACGTTTCTTCATCTTAATTCCTTAATGACTTTTTCTTCTTTGCCACAGCGACCGTGGCGGTTGATTATGACGTGTGAACATGAAGAAAATTCCAGGGAAGACTCTTAAATTTGTAAGTAACATTGAACGGCATAATAAATAAGCCGTCACATCGCATTCAGGAGCGCCATCTTGGCTAATTCACCCGCACATTACTCGGTGTTAACCGCCGCCCACTGGGGACCAATCCTCGTCGACACCGATGGTGAGACGGTTTTCTCCTCGCGTGGCGCGCTGCCCACCACTCATCCCAACTCTTTGCAAACCGTGGTGCGCGACCAGGTTCACAGTAAAACGCGGGTACGTTTTCCGATGGTGCGTAAAGGGTTTCTCGCCTCGCCGGAGAACCCACAGGGCGTACGTGGGCAGGATGAATTTGTTCGCGTCAGTTGGGACGACGCGCTGAATCTTATCCATACGCAGCATAAACGCATCCGTGACAGCTACGGTCCGGCCTCGATTTTTGCCGGTTCCTACGGCTGGCGTTCCAACGGCGTGTTACACAAAGCGGCGACCCTGTTACAGCGTTATATGGCGTTGGCGGGCGGTTATACCGGGCATCTGGGGGATTATTCGACGGGGGCTGCGCAGGCAATCATGCCGTACGTGGTGGGCGGTAACGAAGTTTACCAGCAGCAAACCAGCTGGCCGGTGGTGCTGGAGAACAGCGAAGTGGTGGTGTTATGGAGCGCCAATCCGCTGAATACCCTGAAGATTGCCTGGAACGCGTCCGATGAGCAGGGCCTCGCGTACTTTGAGGCGTTGCGCGACAGCGGTAAACGGTTGATCTGTATCGATCCGATGCGATCGGAAAGCGTCGATTTCTTTGGCGATAAGATGGAATGGATTGCCCCGCATATGGGGACCGACGTGGCGCTGATGCTGGGCATCGCGCATACGCTGGTGGAAAACGGCTGGCATGACGAGGACTTTCTCGCCCGGTGTACCACCGGATATGACCGTTTTGCCGACTATCTGCTGGGTAAATCTGACGATGTTGCAAAAACGGCAGAGTGGGCGGCTGATATTTGTGGCATTCCGGCGACGAAGATACGCGAACTTGCGGCGATATTTCACCAAAACACCACCATGCTGATGGCAGGATGGGGGATGCAGCGCCAACAGTATGGCGAGCAGAAACACTGGATGATCGTCACCCTGGCCGCCATGCTTGGACAAATCGGGACGCCAGGCGGCGGCTTTGGGCTGTCGTACCATTTTGCCAACGGCGGTAACCCAACGCGCCGGGCTGCGGTGCTGGCTTCAATGCAGGGTAGCGTTAAAGGCGGCACCGACGCGGTGGATAAAATTCCGGTGGCGCGAATTGTCGAAGCGCTGGAGAACCCCGGCGGTTTTTACCAGCACAACGGCATGGACCGCCATTTCCCGGACATCCG
>NZ_MVFZ01000022.1:0-90369 GCF_002042945.1 Citrobacter sp. A316 | reverse complement strand
CAGAATTTGCCTGGCGGCTGTAGCGCGGTGGTCCCACCTGACCCCATGCCGAACTCAGAAGTGAAACGCCGTAGCGCCGATGGTAGTGTGGGGTCTCCCCATGCGAGAGTAGGGAACTGCCAGGCATCAAATTGCAGTAAACCGGGATGAAGAATCCAGGTAGTGACAAAGAAATTCGGTGGAGCGGTAGTTCAGTTGGTTAGAATACCTGCCTGTCACGCAGGGGGTCGCGGGTTCGAGTCCCGTCCGTTCCGCCACTTATTAGAAAATTAAGCCTGCTACTAAGCAGGCTTAATGATAAGAAAATTTAGGGGCGTAGCTCAGTTGGTAGAGCACCGGTCTCCAAAACCGGGTGTCGCGAGTTCGAGTCTCTCCGCCCCTGCCAGAAACAATCCTTAGCATTCTTGCTAAGGATTTTTTTTACCTGTAATTTGAGTTTTTCCTTCTTTCTATTTTACTCCCGGCATCCTTGCCAGTGTTTTCCTTAATCTTCCAGAATATTTGTTCTCAGCAGATCGCAAATCAGTGCATGTTTATCGCTGTTTTGCAGCCAAACTGCATATAACGGGCGTGAAAGCGTTGTACTGTCGGTAACCGTATGGAGATCGCTTTTACCTTTAGCCCAGTTGACCGGTAGCCAGCTAAAACCTTTGAGGACTGAAAGTTGCTGCCTGGCCAATTCTGCCGAACTGGTGGTGAGTACCGGCACTTCATCTCCTGCAATCAATCCCGCTTCGTGTTGCTGAAAGTCAGGTCCCCATTCCAGACGCAGATAATTCAGTTCATCTTTGGTTTGTGAAGGAGAACTGCAATAGAGCGCCAGCGTGAAATATCCCAACAGTTGACTGCTAAATTCGTCCATTTTGGGCGTTTCGGTAGTAATCAGTAGATCAAGCTGTCGTTCATGGAGCTGTTTTACTAACGACTGTCGCTGAGCGATCCTCGCTTCAAACTGCAGGCTGGATTGTGGCTCCTGGGATTGGTACAAACGCCCCAGCCAGCCATTAAGCATGCATTCCCAGAGGGATGCGCTGGCACCAATAGAAAACTCGTTATGCCGCGAGGTATTCGCAACCTCCTTACGTGCGGCTTGCCACGTATTCATCAGCGTTTCAGCGTAAGGCAGTAATTTTTCACCTGCAGCGGTTAAACGGATATTGTTTCTGTGTCGGGTGAACAGGTTTACACCCAATTGATTTTCCAGCTGTCTGATCCGGAAACTAACCGCTGATTGGGTCAGATAGAGCGCTTCAGCAGCCCTGCCAAAGTGGCGTGTCCGGCTAACTTCCAGGAAAGTTTTTAACAATTCCGTATCCACAACTCGCTCCATAAAATTATTTGTCGTTATGATTTAAATCTTTTGTTTGACGCTCTGTCAAGCGTAACTAATACTCCGCGCCATAAATAGCTCGGCCAAAGAATTAGGAGCGTGCAGGATGGCGGAAAGCTTTACGACGACTAATCGATATTTCGATAATAAATATTATCCCCGCGGATTCTCCCGTCATGGTGATTTCACCATTAAAGAAGCACAACTGCTTGAGCGTCACGGTTATGCTTTCAACGAGCTGGATCTGGGCAAGCGTGAGCCGGTAACGGAAGAAGAAAAACTGTTTGTTGCGGTATGCCGTGGTGAGCGCGAACCGGTTACCGAAGCTGAACGTGTGTGGTCAAAATACATGACGCGCATTAAGCGTCCAAAACGCTTCCACACGCTGTCTGGCGGGAAACCTCAGGTGGAAGGTGCGGAAGACTACACCGAATCTGATGATTAATAAAAAAGGGCGAAAGCCCTTTTTTATGCCAGTAGTTTCTGTAAATGAATGAGTAATCTGTCTATCGCCCGATACCCAACAGCCTCCTGTAAGTGCTGGCGAGAGATATGGTCAGATTGCTCTATATCCGCGATCGTTCGAGCGACCTTTATCAGGCGTAACCAGGCGCGGATGGATAATCCGAGATGCGCCAGCGTTTCTTCAAGCCACTGCGCATCATCGCTACGCAGTGGACAGTATTTATGGATATCCTGGCTGTCCAGATGCGCATTTAACTTATTCTGCCGCTGATACTGACGCTCTCGTGCTGCCATAACGCGTTGCTTCACCGTTGCGCTATCTTCCCCTTTTACCTGGTTCTGGCTGAGGATGCCGGGCGGCGGTAAGGGGATTTCGAGGGAGAGATCGAAGCGGTCAAGAAATGGACCTGATAATCGATTGAGGTAGCGTAGCGTCTGCTCTGGGGTACAGCGGTTATGGTTCCCCTGATAATGTCCTGTTGGGCTGGGATTCATGGCAGCAATAAGCTGAAAACGTGCGGGGTAAGTTATTTTTGCCCGAGTGCGGGATAAATGAATCTGCCCGGACTCAATAGGCTCTCGCAGTGCATCCAGCGTGCGCCGCTCAAACTCGGGGAGTTCATCCAGAAATAGTATGCCGTTATGCGCCAGAGAGATCTCGCCTGGCGCAGGAATAGAGCCTCCACCGACCATGGCGGTTAATGAAGCACTGTGATGCGGCGAACGAAAAGGGCGTTGCTTCCACTGTTTTTGTAGCTTGTCGGAATTGACCAGACTAAGAATCGCGGCGCTTTCCAGTGCCTCATCGTTACTCAGTGGGGGAAGCAATCCTCTCAGGCGACTGGCCAGCATGGTCTTACCCGTACCTGGAGGGCCGATGAGTAAGAGGTTATGACCGCCAGCTGCGGTAAGCTCCAGCCCGCGTTTACCCTGTTCCTGGCCGATAACATCGCTCAGATCATCCGTTAATGCGCAGGGGGTAAAATCTGCCGATGATGGTCTGTCTAAATCATGCTTACCTTCGAGGAATGCACATACGGCCTGTAGGTGATCGGCTATCAGGCACCCTTCACCGTGTATCAGTCCCACTTCAGCTGCATTCTCTTTTGCGACAATAATTCTCCTGCCTGCGCGAATGGCTTCGGTTGCACTTGAGATCGCACCGGGAACGCCGCGTAACGCGCCTGTAAGCGCTAATTCGCCTACCAGCTCATAGGTATCGAGATTATGGGTAGTAAGCTGCTCAGAAGCGGCCAGAAGCGCAACTGCGATAGGTAAATCATATCGTCCCCCTTCTTTCGGGAGATCGGCCGGAGCGAGGTTTATGGTTATCTTCTTTGCCGGGAATTCATAACCGCTATTAATAATCGCACTGCGAACCCGATCGCGGGCCTCTTTTACCGTTGTTTCGGGTAATCCCACCATGGTTAAACCAGGCAAACCATTGCTGATATGTACCTCGATGGTAATGGCTGGCGCATTCACGCCCAGTGCAGCGCGTGTGTGAACAATCGATAGTGACATAAGCCCTCCTGATGAAAGCATTATGTCGCAATACATCGCGGCAAGATTTCACATAATTGCGGTTTTTAGAGGCTTATTCCCGTGTTTTTATGTTGCTCAACACCGCTTGCATAAAGCCTGGAATAGCGCTCGCAAACGCTTTTGATTAACGTTTTTTAGTAGGGAACGCGTTGCCGAGAATCACCTGAAACGTGAAATATTTTCACTTTTGATTTTTTGTATAAAAAACAACGATATTTATCTAAACCGTTAACGGCGTCAGAAAAACGAATAAAAAAATATCTTGTGTCATTTGCAAATTCTATGGTAACTCTTTAGGTATTCCTTCGAACAAGATGCAAGAAAATACAAAAATGACAGCCCTTCTACGAGTGATTAGCCTGGTCGTGATTAGCGTGGTGGTGATTATTATCCCACCGTGCGGGGCTGCACTTGGACGAGGAAAGGCTTAGAAAACAAGCCTTAACGAACTAAGACCCCCGCACCGAAAGGTCCGGGGGTTTTTTTTGACCTTAAAAACATACACGAGGAGCAGAAAGTGAACGGTAGCATAAAATTCTGTTTCTCAAGATTTACGGCGGGGATGTAACTATGAATGGGGCACAGTGGGTGGTACATGCGTTGCGTGCACAAGGGGTTCAAACCGTCTTTGGTTATCCTGGTGGCGCAATTATGCCTGTTTACGATGCGTTGTATGACGGCGGCGTAGAACACTTGTTGTGTCGACACGAGCAGGGTGCGGCAATGGCGGCGATTGGCTATGCCCGCGCGACCGGTAAAACCGGCGTGTGTATCGCCACTTCCGGGCCTGGCGCTACCAACCTGATCACCGGACTTGCCGATGCGCTGTTAGATTCTGTTCCTGTGGTGGCGATCACCGGCCAGGTGGCCTCACCTTTCATCGGAACGGATGCGTTCCAGGAAGTGGACGTTCTCGGTATGTCTCTGTCCTGCACCAAACACAGCTTCCTGGTGCAGTCACTGGAAGAGCTGCCGCGCATCATGGCTGAGGCTTTTGCTGTGGCGAACTCCGGTCGTCCGGGTCCGGTTCTGGTTGATATCCCGAAAGACATCCAGCTGGCCAGCGGTACGCTGGAGCCGTATTTTACGACCGTCGAAAATGTAGAGGTTTTCCCGCACGCTGACGTTGAGCAGGCGCGTAAAATGCTGGCGCAGGCGCAGAAACCGATCCTGTACGTCGGTGGCGGCGTTGGTATGGCGCAGGCGGTCCCGGCTCTGCGTGAATTTATCACGGTAACCCAAATGCCGGTCGCCTGCACGTTGAAGGGGCTGGGCGCAGTAGAGGCTGACTACCCATACTATTTGGGCATGCTGGGAATGCACGGCACTAAAGCGGCAAATTTCGCGGTGCAAGAATGTGATTTACTGATTGCAGTGGGCGCGCGTTTTGATGACCGGGTGACCGGCAAGCTGAATACCTTCGCACCGAACGCCAGCGTGATCCACATGGATATCGACCCTGCGGAAATGAACAAGCTGCGCCAGGCACACGTAGCATTGCAGGGTGATTTAAATTCTCTGCTGCCGGCATTGCAGCAATCGCTGAAGATTGACGCATGGCGTCAGCATAGCGCTGAACTGCGCACAGAGCATACCTGGCGCTATGACCATCCCGGTGAGGCTATCTACGCGCCACTGTTGTTGAAGCAGTTGTCCGATCGCAAACCCGCGGACAGCGTAGTGACAACGGATGTTGGTCAGCATCAGATGTGGTCGGCGCAGCATATGACCTACACCCGCCCGGAAAATTTCATCACCTCAAGCGGGCTGGGCACGATGGGCTTTGGCCTGCCTGCTGCGGTTGGCGCGCAGGTTGCTCGCCCGAACGATACGGTAATCTGTATCTCCGGTGACGGCTCCTTCATGATGAATGTACAGGAACTGGGCACCGTAAAACGTAAGCAGTTGCCGCTGAAAATAGTCTTACTCGACAACCAGCGGTTAGGCATGGTGCGACAATGGCAGCAGCTGTTTTTCCAGGAACGTTATAGCGAAACCACCCTTACCGATAACCCCGATTTCCTCATGTTGGCCAGTGCCTTCGGCATACCAGGTCAACACATCACCCGTAAAGACCAGGTTGAAGCGGCACTCGACACCATGCTGAACAGCGAGGGGCCATACCTGCTTCATGTCTCAATCGACGAACTTGAGAATGTCTGGCCTCTGGTACCGCCAGGTGCCAGTAACTCAGAAATGCTGGAGAAATTATCATGATGCAACATCAGGTCGCCGTTGAGGCTCGTTTCAATCCGGAAACGTTAGAACGTGTTTTACGCGTGGTACGCCATCGTGGTTTTCAGGTGTGCTCCATGAATATGGAAGCCGCCAGCGATGCGCAAAATATAAATATCGAATTGACCGTTGCCAGCCCCCGGTCGGTCGACTTACTGTTTAGTCAGTTAAGTAAACTGGTAGACGTTGCACATGTTGCTATCTGCCAGAGCACAACCACATCACAACAAATCCGCGCCTGAGCGCAAAAGGAAGAAAAATGACGACGAAAAAAGCTGATTACATTTGGTCTAATGGCGAGATGATTCGTTGGGAAGACGCGAAGGTTCACGTGATGTCCCACGCGCTGCACTACGGTACTTCAGTATTCGAAGGCATCCGTTGCTACGATTCTCACAAAGGGCCGGTGGTGTTCCGTCATCGCGAACATATGCAGCGTCTGCGTGATTCAGCCAAGATCTATCGTTTTCCGGTTTCTCAGAGCGTTGATGAACTGATGGAAGCTTGCCGCGAGGTGATTCGTAAAAACAATCTGACCAGCGCCTATATCCGTCCGCTGGTGTTTGTTGGCGACGTGGGGATGGGCGTTAACCCGCCAGCGGGATACACCACTGACGTGATCATCGCCGCGTTCCCGTGGGGCGCTTACCTTGGTGCAGAAGCGCTGGAGCAGGGGATCGATGCGATGGTTTCTTCCTGGAACCGCGTTGCGCCGAACACTATCCCTACCGCGGCTAAAGCAGGCGGTAACTATCTGTCTTCACTGCTGGTGGGTAGCGAAGCGCGTCGTCATGGCTATCAGGAAGGCATTGCGCTGGACGTGAATGGCTACATCTCCGAAGGTGCGGGCGAAAACCTGTTTGAAGTAAAAGACGGCATTCTGTTTACCCCGCCGTTTACCTCTTCTGCACTGCCGGGTATCACCCGTGATGCGATCATTAAGCTGGCGAAAGATCTCGATATCGAAGTACGTGAGCAGGTGCTGTCCCGTGAATCGCTGTACCTGGCCGACGAAGTGTTCATGTCCGGTACCGCGGCCGAAATCACCCCAGTACGCAGCGTCGATGGTATCCAGGTGGGCGAAGGCCGCTGCGGTCCGGTCACCAAACGCATCCAGCAGGCCTTCTTTGGCCTCTTCACCGGTGAAACGGAAGATAAATACGGCTGGTTGGATCAGGTTAATCAATAAACATAAATTTGGGACGGCACGCACCGTCCCAATTATTAGACAGACGGGAGTTAATCAAGCATGCCTAAGTATCGTTCTGCTACCACCACCCACGGCCGCAATATGGCGGGTGCCCGCGCACTGTGGCGCGCCACCGGGATGACCGATGATGACTTCGGTAAACCGATAATCGCTGTGGTGAACTCCTTTACCCAGTTTGTGCCGGGCCACGTCCACCTGCGCGATCTCGGTAAGCTGGTTGCCGAACAAATCGAAGCCTCAGGCGGCGTGGCGAAAGAGTTCAACACCATTGCTGTGGATGATGGTATCGCCATGGGGCATGGTGGCATGCTGTATTCACTGCCGTCGCGTGAGCTGATCGCTGACTCCGTTGAGTACATGGTTAATGCCCACTGCGCCGATGCGATGGTCTGCATCTCCAACTGCGACAAAATCACCCCCGGGATGTTAATGGCCTCTTTGCGCCTGAATATTCCGGTGATCTTTGTTTCCGGCGGTCCGATGGAAGCCGGGAAAACCAAGCTCTCTGACCAAATCATCAAGCTCGACCTGGTTGATGCGATGATTCAGGGTGCTGACCCGAAAGTTTCCGACTCACAAAGCGAGCAGGTTGAACGTTCCGCCTGTCCGACCTGCGGCTCCTGTTCCGGTATGTTCACCGCTAACTCGATGAACTGCCTGACTGAAGCGCTGGGCCTGTCGCAGCCGGGTAACGGTTCACTGCTGGCGACTCACGCCGACCGTAAAGAACTGTTCCTCAACGCAGGTAAGCGCATCGTCGAGCTGACCAAACGCTATTACGAGCAGGATGATGCCTCCGCCCTGCCGCGCAACATTGCCAGCAAAGCGGCGTTTGAGAACGCCATGACGCTGGATATCGCCATGGGCGGCTCCACCAATACCGTTCTGCACCTGCTGGCGGCCGCGCAGGAAGCGGAAATCGACTTCACCATGAGTGATATCGACAAGCTGTCCCGCAAAGTCCCGCAGCTGTGTAAAGTGGCACCGAGCACGCAGAAATACCATATGGAAGACGTACACCGCGCGGGCGGCGTTCTGGGTATTTTAGGCGAACTGGATCGTGCCGGACTGCTGAACCGCGACGTGAAAAACGTGCTGGGCCTGACTCTACCGCAAACGCTCGATCGATATGACGTGATGTTGACCAAAGACGACGCGGTGAAAAAAATGTTCCGCGCCGGCCCGGCCGGCATTCGTACTACCCAGGCGTTCTCACAGGATTGCCGTTGGGATACGCTGGATGATGACCGCGCTGAAGGCTGCATCCGCTCGCTGGAGCACGCTTACAGCAAAGACGGCGGTCTGGCAGTTCTGTACGGTAACTTCGCGGAAAACGGCTGTATCGTGAAAACTGCAGGCGTGGATGACAGTATCCTGAAATTCACCGGCCCGGCAAAAGTGTATGAAAGCCAGGACGATGCGGTTGAAGCAATCCTCGGCGGTAAAGTGGTGGCTGGCGACGTGGTTGTCATTCGCTACGAAGGGCCGAAAGGCGGGCCAGGCATGCAGGAAATGCTCTACCCAACCACCTTCCTGAAATCGATGGGCCTCGGCAAGGCTTGCGCGCTGATTACCGACGGTCGCTTCTCTGGCGGTACTTCTGGTCTCTCTATCGGTCACGTTTCTCCGGAAGCGGCCAGCGGCGGTAATATTGCGATCATCGAAGATGGTGACATGATTGCCATCGACATCCCGAATCGTGGCATTCAATTGCAACTGAGTGATGCGGAAATCGCTGCGCGCCGTGAAGCGCAGGAAGCTCGCGGTGATAAAGCCTGGACGCCAAAAGATCGTCAGCGTCAGGTCTCCTTCGCACTGCGCGCCTACGCCAGCCTGGCAACCAGTGCCGACAAAGGTGCGGTGCGCGATAAGTCGAAGCTCGGGGGATAATGACCATGGCGGATTCACAACCTCTATCTGGCGCTCCTGAGGGCGCCGAGTATCTCAGAGCGGTACTGCGTGCGCCGGTATACGAAGCGGCACAGGTAACGCCGCTACAAAAAATGGAAAAACTCTCTTCGCGCCTCGACAACGTCATTCTGGTGAAGCGCGAAGACCGTCAACCCGTTCACAGCTTCAAGCTACGTGGCGCCTATGCCATGATGGCGGGCTTGACCGAAGAGCAAAAAGCGCATGGCGTCATTACCGCATCGGCTGGTAATCATGCTCAGGGTGTCGCTTTCTCTTCTGCGCGATTAGGCGTGAAGGCGCTGATTGTCATGCCAACGGCTACCGCCGATATCAAAGTCGATGCCGTTCGCGGCTTCGGCGGAGAAGTACTGCTGCACGGCGCGAATTTTGATGAAGCTAAAGCTAAAGCGATTGAATTGTCGCAGCAGCAGGGTTTTACCTGGGTTCCGCCGTTCGATCATCCGATGGTGATTGCCGGGCAGGGCACGCTGGCGCTGGAGCTGCTCCAGCAGGACGCGCATCTCGATCGCGTATTCGTGCCAGTTGGTGGTGGCGGTCTGGCGGCAGGTGTTGCGGTGCTGATTAAACAGTTGATGCCGCAAATCAAAGTGATTGCCGTGGAAGCGGAAGATTCGGCCTGCCTGAAAGCGGCGCTGGATGCCGGTCATCCGGTGGATCTGCCGCGTGTGGGTCTCTTTGCCGAAGGCGTGGCGGTGAAACGTATTGGTGATGAAACCTTCCGTCTGTGCCAGGAATATCTCGACGATATTATCACTGTCGATAGTGATGCTATTTGCGCGGCAATGAAAGACCTGTTCGAGGATGTACGTGCAGTGGCGGAGCCTTCCGGGGCACTGGCGCTGGCGGGGATGAAAAAATACATCGCCCAACATAATATTCGCGGCGAGCGTCTGGCGCATATTCTTTCCGGCGCTAACGTTAACTTCCACGGCCTGCGCTATGTTTCCGAACGTTGCGAGCTGGGGGAACAGCGTGAAGCCTTGCTGGCAGTAACCATTCCGGAAGAGAAGGGCAGCTTCCTGAAGTTCTGTCAGCTGCTGGGCGGGCGCTCGGTGACCGAGTTTAACTACCGCTTTGCTGATGCGAAAGACGCCTGCATTTTTGTCGGCGTACGTCTGAGCCGTGGGCTGGAAGAGCGTAAGGAAATCCTGCAACTGCTCAATGAGGGCGGCTACAGCGTGGTGGATCTGTCTGATGACGAGATGGCGAAGCTACACGTGCGCTATATGGTCGGTGGACGTCCGTCGAAACCCTTACAGGAACGCCTCTATAGCTTTGAATTTCCTGAATCGCCGGGGGCGTTGCTCAAATTCCTGCATACCCTGGGGACGCACTGGAATATTTCATTGTTCCACTATCGCAGTCACGGCACCGATTATGGTCGCGTACTGGCGGCGTTTGAGTTGGGTGAACACGAACCTGATTTCGAAACGCGGCTAAACGAACTGGGTTATGACTGTCATGATGAAACACATAACCCGGCGTTCAGGTTCTTCCTGGCGGGTTAACGACAGCCATTAAAAAAGGGTTCATGTAAAAACATGAACCCTTTTTGCTACTGAATCAGCAGATTACAGCGTGATAACGTCGAATTCGACTTCGGTATTCACGTCAGCGTCGTAATCCACACCGTCGAGGGCAAAACCGAACAGGTTCAGGAATTCCTGTTTGTATCCTGCATAGTCGGTTTCTTGCGCCAGGTTTTCGGTGGTGATCAGCGGCCACAGATCGCGGCATGCCTGCTGAATGTCGTCACGCAGTTCCCAGTCATCCATACGAATACGCTGGTTGTCATCAAGCGCCACTTTATCGCCGTACAGGCTGGTGGTCATCAGACGGTTGATCTGCTCGATACAACCTTCGTGAATCCCCTGCGCTTTCATCAGCTTGAAGACCATGGAGATGTACAGCGGCATTACCGGGATCGCAGAAGATGCCTGGGTGATGACGGATTTCAGTACGGCAACGTTAGCGGAACCGTTCAGCGGGGCCAGCTGGTTACGCAGTTCACCCGCCGCGCGATCGAGGTCTTCTTTCGCTTTGCCCAGCGCGCCGTGCCAGTAGATTGGCCAAGTCAGGTCGGTACCGATGTAGGAGTAGGCTACGGTTTTCACGCCGTCAGCCAGTACGCCTGCTTCATTCAGCGCGCCCATCCACAGTTCCCAGTCTTCGCCGCCCATCACGGTGACGGTGTTCTGAACTTCTTCTTCGGTAGCCGGCTCAATGCTGGCGGTGATGATCTGATCTTTGTTGGTATCGATCGCTTTAGAGGTGTAAACCTCACCGATTGGCTTCAGCGCAGAGCGGACAACTTCACCGGTTTTCGGCATTTTACGCACAGGGGAAGCCAGTGAGTAAACCACCAGGTCAATCTGACCCAGGTCTTCTTTGATCAGTTTAATTACTTCATCACGGCATTCGTCAGAGAACGCATCGCCGTTGATGCTTTTGGAGTACAGACCTTCACGCTTGGCCGCTTCGTCGAAAGCTGCAGAGTTATACCAGCCTGCGGAACCTGGTTTGGTATCCGTGCCCGGTTTTTCGAAAAATACGCCGATAGTGGCGGCACCGCTGCCAAAGGCGGCGGAAATTCTGGAAGCCAGACCGTAACCGGTGGAAGCACCGATCACCAGCACGCGGGACGGACCGTTCTCGATTTTCCCGTTCTGCTTAACATACTCGATCTGCTTTTCCACATTGACTTTGCAGCCAGTCGGATGGGTCGTTGTACAGATGAATCCACGAATTTTTGGTTTGATTATCATAATGATGGCTAATTAAGTTTGTATTTTCGCTGTCAAGTGCGCAATGACACCGTCTGTTCTGGCCTGCTTAACGCGATGGTTAACAAGCCCCCCACTACAATGGATCGCGACATTATACAGAAAAGGAGCGCCAATACTGAATCTACCACTGATTTTAGGCCTGACGCTGGCGCTACTCGGCGGATTTACGTTCCAGAACAATCTTCCAGAACGCGTCGATCAGCGGTTCATGCAGCCGCTTTTTCGGCGCGCAGACGCCCAGTTCGAACGGTGTTTTTTCGTCACTTCGCTCTAAAATCATCACGCGATTACGTACCGGCTCCGGGCTGTTTTCCAGCACCACTTCCGGCAGCAGCGCCACGCCACAGCCCAGCGCCACCATTGAGACCATCGCTTCGTGGCCACCTACCGTGGCGTAAATCGATGGGTTGCTGATTTTGTGACGGCGGAACCACAACTCGATGCGGCGGCGTACTGGACCTTGATCGGCCATGATAAACGGCACCGCTGACCAGTCCGGCTTATCGACCGATACCTGATTTCGCACCGGGCAGGGCAGGGCTGGGGCGATTAGCACGACCGTCAGATTTTCCAGCATCGAGAACGCCACCGCACCGGGCAGCGTTTCTGGCTTACCAGCAATCGCCAGATCGGCTTCGCCAGTGACCACTTTGTCCATCGCATCGGCGGCGTCGCCGGTGGTGAGCTTAATTTCCACCGATGGATGCTCGGCGCGGAAACGGTCAAGGATTGGCGGCAGATGGCTGTAGGCGGCAGTTACCGAACAGAAGATATGCAGTTCGCCCGACAGCGACGGCCCTTGTTGATCGAGGGTGTGGCGTAACTGTTGGTACTGCAACAGCGTCTGTTGGGCAAACACGCGCAGCTCTTCACCTGCTTCGGTCAACGTAACCGTGCGGTTATCGCGCACAAAAAGTGGCTGCCCGAGATCTTCTTCCAGCCTCTGAATCTGCCGCGAGAGCGTGGAGGGGCTAACGTGCATTGCCCGCGCGCTGCGGCCAAAGTGACGACTTTCAGCCAAATGCAGGAACATTTTCAGATCGCGTAAATCCACAGACGAGCCTCCGGTTTTCTACGTTGCATAAATTGCAATGTGACGTTGTGAATATATCAATTTCCGCAATAAATTTCCTGTTGTAATGTGGATTCAATCTCGCAAATACAAATCTGCGAACCGAATAATAAGCACCACAACACAACATCACGGAGTACACCATCATGGCTAACTACTTTAATACACTGAACCTGCGCCAGCAGCTGGCACAGCTGGGTAAATGTCGCTTTATGGGCCGCGACGAATTCGCCGATGGTGCGAGCTACCTTCAGGGTAAAAAAGTGGTCATCGTCGGCTGTGGCGCTCAGGGTCTGAACCAGGGCCTGAACATGCGTGACTCCGGTCTGGATATCTCCTACGCACTGCGTAAAGAAGCCATTGCTGAGAAGCGTGCTTCCTGGCGTAAAGCAACCGAAAACGGCTTCAAAGTGGGTACCTACGAAGAGCTGATCCCGCAGGCTGATTTGGTAGTTAACCTGACTCCAGACAAACAGCACTCCGACGTTGTACGTTCCGTACAGCCGTTGATGAAAGACGGCGCGGCGCTGGGTTACTCCCACGGCTTCAACATCGTCGAAGTGGGCGAGCAGATCCGTAAAGACATCACCGTTGTGATGGTGGCACCGAAGTGCCCGGGTACTGAAGTTCGTGAAGAGTACAAACGTGGCTTCGGTGTACCGACCCTGATCGCCGTTCACCCGGAAAACGATCCGAAAGGCGAAGGCATGGCGATTGCTAAAGCCTGGGCTGCGGCCACCGGCGGTCACCGTGCGGGCGTGCTGGAGTCCTCCTTCGTTGCGGAAGTGAAATCTGACCTGATGGGCGAGCAGACTATCCTGTGCGGTATGCTGCAGGCCGGTTCTCTGCTGTGCTTCGATAAGCTGGTGGAAGAAGGTACTGACCCGGCATATGCTGAAAAACTGATTCAGTTCGGCTGGGAAACAATTACCGAAGCGCTGAAACAGGGCGGCATCACCCTGATGATGGACCGTCTGTCTAACCCAGCTAAGCTGCGTGCTTACGCGCTGTCCGAGCAGCTGAAAGAAATTATGGCGCCGCTGTTCCAGAAACACATGGACGACATCATCTCCGGTGAATTCTCTTCCGGCATGATGGCTGACTGGGCCAACGACGATAAGAAACTGCTGACCTGGCGTGAAGAGACCGGCAAAACCGCATTCGAAACCGCTGCCCAGTTCGACGGTAAAATCGGCGAGCAGGAGTACTTTGATAAAGGCGTTCTGATGATTGCGATGGTGAAAGCGGGCGTTGAGCTGGCGTTCGAAACCATGGTGGATTCCGGCATCATCGAAGAATCTGCTTACTACGAATCACTGCACGAACTGCCGCTGATCGCCAACACCATCGCGCGTAAGCGTCTGTACGAAATGAATGTGGTTATCTCTGATACCGCAGAATACGGCAACTACCTGTTTTCTTACGCTTGCGTACCGCTGCTGAAAGAGTTCATGACCACCCTGCAGACCGGCGACCTGGGCAAAGCGATTGCCGAAGGCGCGGTAGACAACGCGCAGCTGCGTGACGTGAACGACGCCATTCGCGGCCACGCTATCGAGAAAGTGGGTCAGAAACTGCGTGGCTATATGACCGATATGAAGCGTATTGCAGTCGCAGGATAATTCCTCGTAGAGGAATGATATATCAACAGCGCTTCGTAGGCCGGATAAGCGAAGCGCCATCCGGCAAAAAAAGCCCGGTGTTTAAACACCGGGCTTTCTATTAATTACGGTACAGCACTTTAATGATGTGGTAACCGAACTGAGTGTGCAGCGGCCCGGTTGGCTCCAGCACAGGGCAGGAAAAGACCACTTTGTCGAACGCCGGGACCATCTGGCCCTGACGGAATTCACCTAAATCACCGCCGCGCTTGCCTGATGGGCAGATAGAGTGTTTCTTCGCCAGTTTGCCGAAGTCGGCGCCGTTTTTAATCTGTTCCAGAAGATCCAGTGCCAGTTTCTCTTCTTTAACAAGGATATGCACTGCTGCTGCTGTTTTTGCCATGATCGTGCCTTCAAAAAGGGGGCTATAAGGCTCGCGATTTTAGCATGGCTTACCGTCGATACAGCACTTTGATGATGTGGTAGCCAAATTTGGTTTTTACAGGTCCGTAAGGTTTAAGCAGTGGGCAGCTAAACACAGCGGCATCAAATGGCCCCACCATCATCCCCTGTTTGAATTCGCCCAGATCGCCGCCGTTGCGCCCAGAGGGGCAGCGAGAATAGCGTTTTGCCAAATGATCGAAGCTAATACCGCGATTCAGCTTGCTCAGGATCTCCAGAGCTAATTTCTCCTCTTTCACCAGGATATGCAGGGCTGCCGCGCTCTTAGCCATTATTTTGTTCTCATGTCTCAAAGATGTCCCGTTACTTTATCACCCGTCTTAGTCGTGGACATATACTCTTCGTCATCGCGGGACAGATGTCTCGCTTGATGTATGGAATCGGGAGATGAGCGACATTTTATCTGCCGCATTCCCTTTTGCCGGGGACCGCCGTCCTGTCCCTACAGCCGTAGAGCGAGATAACATGAATACAATGAAAAAACCTGAATTTTCAGTCGGCTGGCTTTCCGGGCTCAGTGATATTGTTTGCGATCCACAGCTCTACGAATTACTGAAATATTGCCCTCTGGACATCTTGCAGCGCTGGCGTTTTGAAGAGATCCCGCGCGGTGTCTTTATCTGTCGACAGGGGGAAATATGCCAGCGTTTTTCGCTGATTATTGCCGGTGAAGTCGATGTTTTCTATGAGGCTGAAGATGGACGTCGTTATCGTCAGGCCCGCTACCGGAAAGGCGATATGCTGGGCGAACTCGAGATTTTTGAGTCGCGTCATTATATCTGTTCGGTGGTGGCGGTAGGACATGTGCAGCTTCTGAGCTTGTCGCAGGAATACTTCAGCCGCTGGCTGGCGTTAGATAACCATTTTAACCAGCGGATGCTGCGCTTCTTTAGTCAGCAATATTACCAGCTGTCGAAAAAGGCCAGTAGCGACAATCTTTACTCGCTGTATCAGCGAGTGTGCCAGGCGTTATGGTTGCGTTATCAACAAGATGGCACGAATAAAATTTTGCTGGATAAGCTAAACCTCAGCCAGGAACTGGCTACGACAACCCGCAGTATTAACCGTATTTTACATGACCTGAAAGCGTTACAGATTATTGATACCGATGGTGAAAGTATTGTGTTATTAGCCTCTGAAAAACTAAAGCAGGAGGCTGATATCGGATAACCGCAAGAGTGAAGGAGGCGGGTGAATGTCGCTGCAACCCCATATCCAGTTAAATCAGGAGATGACTGGCGCACGATACGCGCTGCTGCCGGGTGACCCACAGCGGGTCGACCGCATCATCAATTTTCTAGATAACCCAGAATCGCTTGGTCAAAACCGTGAGTTTCGCGCCGCACGAGGCTGGTATCAGGGGATCGAGATTTTAGTACTCTCTACCGGAATCGGTGGGCCGTCTACGGCGATTGCCATTGAAGAACTGCGTCAGATCGGCGTAAAGACCCTGATTCGTATCGGCAGTTGCGGCGCATTGCAGGATAATCTTGCGCTCGGTGACGTGATTATCGCCCATGCCGCGGTAACGGATGACGGGACCAGCCGTACCTATGCGCCTGCGGGCTATCCAGCCTGCGCTGACCCGCAGTTAATCTGGGAACTGATGGCACAGGCGCGTCAGATGAATATTCCAGCCACATGTGGTCTGGTGCGCAGCCATGACAGTTTTTATACCGACCATGAAGCGCAACTTGATGTCCAGTGGTCGGCGCTTGGCATTCTGGGAGCCGATATGGAGAGCGCCGCTCTGATGACCATTGGTTCGCTACGCGGGTTACGTACGGCATCGTTACTCAACGTGGTTGTCGCTCACAACGGTTGTCTGGATAGCAGCATCAATGATTACGTCCAGCAGGAAACGTTGTGCCAACAGGGCGAAGAACGGCAAATTGCCCTGGCGCTACGCGCCATTCATTCCGATAGTCAGCAAGGAGGTCAGTGATGGACTTTTTTAGCATTAACAATGTAATGGTCAACATTCCTCTTGGCGAAGGCGGCTATGCACTATCGTGGATTGAGGCCATTGGTACCGTATTTGGTCTGCTATGTATCTGGTGTGCCAGCCGGGAAAAAATCATCAATTACCTGTTTGGCCTGATTAACGTCACGCTGTTTGCGGCGATTTTCTTTCAGATTCAGCTCTATGCCAGCCTGTTACTGCAGGTATTTTTCTTCGCTGCTAACATTTACGGCGGGTATGCCTGGAGCCGGCAAAATGAGGCGCAGGAAGCTGCGCTCAAGGTACGTTGGCTGTCCCGCCAGCAAACCCTGGTACTGGGCGGCGTCTGTGCGGTGGCGATAGTATTGATGACGCTGTTTATCGATCCGGTGTTTGCGGCGCTCACCCGCATCATGATTGCCCTGCTGCAAACATTTGGTATGCAGGTCGCGATGCCTGACCTACAGCCCGACGCCTTCCCGTTCTGGGATTCCACCATGCTGGTCTTGTCGATTGCGGCCATGATTCTGATGACGCGTAAATATGTCGAAAACTGGCTGCTGTGGGTGCTCATCGACGTGATTAGTGTGGTTATTTACGCGGTGCAGGGCGTCTACGCCATGTCGCTCGAATATGTCCTGCTGACGGCAATCGCGGTGATGGGATCTTACAGCTGGATCAAGAGCGCACAGCGCAACGGTTACACACCGCTTGCCGTGACGGCTTCCTGATTGACCCGATTTTCTGGCTACTCACAGGGGTAGCCTGTTACTCTTTTTCTCCCTCTTTCTGCTACAATCCACCTCCCCCGTGTTTACAGATTGAGCAATCCTTTATGCGTTTGAACCCCGGACAACAACAAGCCGTCGAATTCGTCACCGGACCTTGCCTGGTGCTGGCGGGCGCGGGTTCCGGCAAAACGCGTGTTATCACCAACAAAATCGCCCATCTGATCCGTGAATGTGGCTATCAGGCACGACATATTGCGGCAGTGACCTTTACCAATAAGGCTGCGCGCGAGATGAAAGAGCGCGTGGCGCAAACGCTGGGCCGTAAAGAGGCGCGTGGGTTGATGATCTCCACCTTCCATACCCTGGGACTGGATATCATTAAGCGTGAATATGCGGCGCTGGGGATGAAGTCGAACTTCTCGTTGTTTGACGATACTGACCAGGTGGCCTTGCTTAAGGAACTGACTGAAGGGCTAATCGAAGACGATAAGCTTATTCTCCAGCAGTTGATCTCGACGATCTCCAACTGGAAAAATGATCTGATGACCCCGGCGCAGGCGGCAGCCAGCGCAAAGGGCGAGCGCGATCGTATTTTTGCCCACTGCTATGGTCTGTATGACGCGCATATGAAGGCGTGTAACGTCCTCGATTTTGACGATCTGATCCTGCTTCCCACGCTGCTGCTGCAGCGTAATGAAGAGGTGCGTGAGCGCTGGCAAAATCGAATCCGCTACCTGCTGGTGGATGAATATCAGGATACCAACACCAGCCAGTACGAGCTGGTGAAGTTGCTGGTGGGAAAACGCGCGCGCTTTACCGTCGTGGGTGATGACGATCAGTCGATCTACTCCTGGCGTGGCGCACGTCCGCAGAACCTGGTACTGCTAAGCAAAGATTTTCCGGCTTTGCAGGTGGTGAAGCTGGAGCAAAACTACCGTTCATCAGGTCGTATCCTGAAGGCGGCGAATATCCTCATTGCGAACAACCCACACGTCTTTGAAAAGCGGCTATTTTCCGAGTTGGGTTATGGTGCTGAGCTGAAGGTACTGAGTGCCAACAATGAAGAGCATGAAGCGGAACGTGTGACCGGGGAGTTAATTGCCCATCACTTTGTGAACAAGACGCAATATAAAGACTACGCCATCCTGTATCGCGGTAACCATCAGTCGCGTGTGTTCGAAAAGTTTCTGATGCAAAACCGTATCCCGTACAAAATTTCCGGCGGGACGTCGTTCTTCTCGCGCCCGGAGATTAAAGATCTGCTGGCCTACCTGCGCGTGCTGAGCAACCCGGATGACGATAGCGCATTTTTGCGCATCGTAAACACGCCAAAGCGTGAAATCGGTCCGGCCACGCTGCAAAAGTTGGGTGAATGGGCGATGACGCGTAATAAAAGTCTGTTTACCGCCAGCTTTGATATGGGGCTTAGCCAGACACTAACCGGGCGCGGGTATGACTCTCTGACCCGCTTTACGCACTGGCTGGGTGAAATTCAGCGCCTGGCGGAGCGCGACCCGGTTGCCGCCGTGCGCGATCTGATCCACGGTATTGATTACGAATCCTGGCTGTATGAAACCTCGCCGAGCCCGAAAGCGGCTGAAATGCGTATGAAAAACGTCAATACGCTGTTCAGCTGGATGACGGAGATGCTGGAAGGCAGTGAGCTGGAAGAGCCGATGACCCTGACTCAGGTTGTTACCCGCTTTACACTGCGCGACATGATGGAGCGCGGAGAGAGCGAAGAAGAACTGGATCAGGTGCAGTTGATGACGCTGCATGCCTCAAAAGGACTGGAATTCCCGTATGTATTTATGGTGGGAATGGAAGAAGGATTTTTGCCGCACCAGAGCAGCATCGATGAAGACAATATCGACGAAGAGCGTCGTCTGGCTTACGTAGGGATTACGCGTGCACAAAAAGAACTCATCTTCACGCTATGTAAAGAGCGTCGTCAGTACGGTGAACTGGTGCGCCCGGAACCGAGTCGCTTCCTGTTGGAACTGCCGCAAGATGACGTTATCTGGGAACAAGAGCGTAAAGTGGTGAGTGCTGAGGAGCGGATGCAAAAAGGACAGGCCAGCATCGCTAATATTCGGGCGATGATGGCGAAAGCTAAAGCGAAGTAGATATTTTGTAGGCCGGATACGTGTAAGCGCTATCCGGCAACTAACATCTAATGAACGTCCAGCGGCCAGTGGACATAGCTTTGCCACTGGCTTTCCTGATCGATTAACTCTTTACCCAGTGGATGATGTTCCAGCCAGCCTTCTGGTAGCGTGACCGTCAGGTGCTCGTTTCTTGCATCCATTTGAATTTCCGGCACCAGATCGTCGCGGCGACGACTGGCGAAGATGATCGCCAAACGTAGCAAACGGCAAAGATGCTCCGCGATGCGCGGTGGCACTGCGTTTTGCTGGTGGAGCGAAGAGAGATCAACGGGATTGGTCTGGTTGAGTAACAGCGTTGCTAGCAGTTTCTTTTGCGCAGGGGTAAAACCCGGGAGATCGAGATTGCGCACCAGATAAGCGGCGTGCTGTGGTGCCTGTTTAAAATCAACGCTTAGGCCAATTTCATGCAGCTGACAGGCACTAATCAGTAGTTCGCGGCTAATCGGTTCAAGATGCCACTTTTTTTCTACCTGATCGAGAAATTTAGTCGCTAAATTGGCAACGCGATGTGCTTGCTCTGTATCGACCATAAAGCGACGCTGGATATTGCGTAATGTGCGGCTACGAATATCCTGATCCACCGCCAGGTGCAGCATACCGTAGACCAGGCCTTCACGTAATGCCCCGCCGGCCAGGGTCATGCATTGAATGTTCAGTTCGGTGAAAATAGCAATCAGAATGGCCAGCCCGCTGGGGAAAACCAGCGCTCGTTCCAGCGTTAACCCTTCGATTTCCAGCTCTTCCAGACGACCGCAGTGAATGGCGCGCTGCTTAAGCTGTTGAAGTTTGGCCAGCGTAATACGCTCATCCATGCCCTGCGCCATCATGATTTCCTGCAACGCCTGGACGGTACCAGAGGCACCAACGCAAACTTTCCAGCCATGAAAACGCAGTTTGTCGGCGACCGGGCGCAGAACTTCACGTGCGGCCTTCTCTGCCTCGTCAAAGTTTTCCTGTGCCAGATTACGATCGGTAAAATACCGTTCGAGCCAGGTGACGCAGCCCATCGACAGGCTGAACAGAGAGGTGGTTTGTGCACCGGAGCCGGTGACCAGTTCAGTACTGGCGCCGCCAATATCCACAACCAGACGCTGATCGGCACCGCCGGTCGTGTGGGCTACACCTTGATAAATCAGTCGCGCTTCTTCTTCACCGCTAATCACCTGGACAGGGCAGCCAAGGATCTCTTGCGCTTTAGCAATAAACACATCGGCATTTACGGCGATGCGTAATGTTGCCGTGGCGACCACGCGGATTTGTGGATGCGGAATATCCTGCAGACGTTCTGCAAACAGGCGCAAGCATTGCCAGCCGCGCTCCATCGCTTCAACAGAAAGCTCGTTGTCACCGTTGAGTCCAGCGGCCAGACGCACTTTGCGTTTGATACGCGTGAGCGTCTGGATGCTTCCTGCCACCTCGCGTACAACCAGCATATGAAAACTATTCGAGCCGAGATCGATTGCCGCATACAGCGAAGTAGAATTCATACACTTCATCCTTCAACCTGTATCTGTGTTGGCTGCGTTCTCTCACCCGAATCACTTACTAAAGTAAGCTCATCGGGATTCGTTTTCTTGCCGCCTTGATACAGGCTGAATGATTTTGTGTATGGCATAACTTTTCTTAACCTGAACGACGACGATTACGCGGAGCACCACCGGTACGGCGTGGGCCATTGCCTGTGCGCGGGCGCGTTAAGCGCAACGGCTTCGGCAGATCGGTCATCAGCGCATCCGGGTTATACTTGCTGACCGGAATCGAGTGGCCGATATAGGTCTCGATTGCGGGTAAATTCAGCGCGTACTCTTCACAGGCAAGGCTGATAGAGTGACCGCTTGCGCCAGCACGTCCGGTACGACCGATTCGGTGAACGTAATCTTCACAGTCATCCGGCAGGTCATAGTTAAATACGTGCGTTACGGCTGGGATATGCAGACCACGCGCAGCGACATCCGTCGCAACGAGAATGTCGAGATCGCCACGGGTGAATTCATCAAGAATACGCAGACGTTTTTTCTGTGCCACGTCACCGGTCAGCAGACCGACGCGATGACCGTCCGCAGCAAGGCTGCCCCAGATATCTTCACAACGATGCTTGGTGTTAGCAAAAACAATGGCGCGATCTGGCCACTCTTCTTCAATCAGCGTTTGCAGCAAACGCATTTTCTCTTCGTTGGAAGGATAGAAGAGCTCTTCTTTAATGCGGTGGCCAGTTTTCTGTTCCGGTTCGACTTCAACGTATTCAGCGTTATTCATCTGTTCGAACGCCAGTTCGCGAACGCGGTAAGAGAGCGTTGCAGAAAACAGCATGTTCAGACGTTGGGTGGTTGGCGGCATACGACGGAACAGCCAACGGATATCTTTAATAAAGCCCAGATCGTACATACGATCGGCTTCATCCAGCACCACGACCTGAATCGCGCCCAGATTAATGTGGTTCTGTTTTGCATAGTCGATGAGACGACCGGTCGTGCCGATAAGAATATCGACGCCGCTTTCCAGCACTTTCAGCTGTTTATCGTAACCGTCGCCGCCATACGCGAGGCCTAATTTCAGACCAGTGGTCTGTGCCAGCGGCTCGGCATCGGCGTGGATCTGCACGGCTAACTCACGCGTTGGCGCCATAATTAACGCACGCGGTTGGTTCACCTTGCGATCGGCAATCGCGGGATGAGAGAGAAGATAATGAAACGTTGACGTCAGGAACGCCATCGTTTTTCCGGTACCGGTTTGCGCCTGCCCGGCAACATCACGACCAGCCAGCGTTAGCGGCAGCGCGAGGGCCTGAATGGGCGTGCAGTTATGAAAGCCTTTGTTTTCAAGGGCTTCTATCACCTTTGGGTGCAGGGCGAAGTCGGAAAACTTCTGTTCTGTTAAATGTGTTTTGCTCATAGTGTGGTAGAATATCAGCTTACTATTGCTTTACGAAAGCGTATCCGGTGAAATAAAGTCAACCTTTAGTTGGTTAATGCTACATCAACACGTCGTTGATTAATGCTACACCAATGCACCAGGCTTATTCCTGTGGAGTTATTATGAGCGATAAAATTATTCACCTGACTGACGACAGTTTTGACACGGATGTACTCAAAGCGGACGGAGCAATCCTCGTTGATTTCTGGGCAGAGTGGTGCGGTCCGTGCAAAATGATCGCTCCGATTCTGGATGAAATCGCTGACGAATATCAGGGCAAACTGACGGTTGCTAAACTGAACATTGACCAAAACCCAGGCACCGCGCCGAAGTATGGTATCCGTGGCATCCCGACCCTGCTGCTGTTTAAAAACGGCGAAGTTGCGGCAACGAAAGTCGGCGCACTGTCCAAAGGTCAGTTGAAAGAATTCCTCGACGCTAATTTAGCGTAAGGAAGTCTCATGATCGGGCGACCCTACTTCGAAATGATTCGGATGACTGGACGCCCGACTTGAGTCGTGCTAAGTTAGAGTTGACTTCGTATTAAACATACCTTATTAAGTTTGAATCTAGTTATATCCAATACTTCCCGTTGTTTCTCGCGCGAGAAGTGGACAGATTCCTGGCTTGTCACTCAATCCGTCTTGTCGTTTCAGTTCTGCGTACTTTCCTGTGACCAGACAGCGAACAGACATGAGTTGATGGCCGTAAACAGGCATGGATGACCCTGCCATACCATTCACAACATTAAGTTCGAGATTTACCCCAAGTTTAAGAACTCACACCATTATGAATCTTACCGAATTAAAGAATACGCCGGTTTCTGAGCTGATCACTCTCGGCGAAAATATGGGCCTTGAAAACCTGGCTCGTATGCGCAAGCAGGACATTATTTTTGCCATCCTGAAGCAGCACGCAAAGAGTGGCGAAGATATCTTTGGTGACGGTGTGCTGGAGATATTGCAGGATGGATTTGGTTTCCTCCGCTCTGCAGACAGCTCCTACCTCGCCGGTCCTGATGACATCTACGTTTCTCCCAGCCAAATCCGCCGTTTCAACCTCCGCACTGGTGATACCATTTCTGGTAAGATTCGCCCGCCGAAAGAAGGTGAACGCTACTTTGCGCTGTTGAAAGTTAACGAAGTTAACTACGACAAACCAGAAAACGCCCGTAACAAAATCCTCTTTGAGAACTTAACGCCGCTGCACGCAAACTCTCGTCTGCGTATGGAACGTGGTAACGGTTCTACTGAAGACCTAACGGCGCGTGTACTGGATCTGGCATCGCCGATCGGTCGTGGCCAACGTGGTCTGATTGTTGCTCCGCCGAAAGCGGGTAAAACTATGCTGCTGCAGAACATCGCGCAGAGCATTGCCTACAATCATCCTGACTGCGTGCTGATGGTGCTGCTGATTGACGAACGTCCGGAAGAAGTTACCGAGATGCAGCGTCTGGTGAAAGGTGAAGTGGTTGCGTCTACCTTTGACGAACCTGCCTCCCGCCACGTTCAGGTTGCGGAAATGGTTATCGAGAAGGCGAAACGTCTGGTTGAACACAAGAAAGACGTTATCATTCTACTTGATTCCATCACCCGTCTGGCGCGTGCATATAACACCGTGGTTCCGGCTTCCGGTAAAGTACTGACCGGTGGTGTGGACGCCAACGCCCTGCATCGTCCGAAGCGTTTCTTTGGTGCTGCACGTAACGTGGAAGAGGGCGGTAGCCTGACCATCATCGCGACTGCGCTGATTGATACCGGCTCTAAAATGGATGAAGTTATCTACGAAGAGTTTAAAGGTACCGGCAACATGGAACTGCATCTCTCTCGTAAGATTGCTGAAAAACGCGTCTTCCCGGCTATCGACTACAACCGTTCCGGTACCCGTAAAGAAGAGCTGCTCACCACCCAGGAAGAGCTGCAGAAAATGTGGATTCTGCGCAAAATCATCCATCCTATGGGTGAAATCGACGCAATGGAATTCCTCATTAACAAACTGGCGATGACCAAGACCAATGACGACTTCTTCGATATGATGAAGCGTTCCTGATTCGGGCATCATCTGAAAACGCCACGTTTTTACGTGGCGTTTTGCTTTTGTGGATGTAATCTTAACGACACAATAATAATAATCCGGTATGACATACCGCCTGGCGACGAAGGGTTGTAATTCGTATTTTGTGGTTAATAATCATACAGAACCACCTGATATGGAATCGGGTTTCTCTTCTGAATAATCGCCTGGATGGTTATACTTCATATATTGATATTCTTTGAGAGTATGTATAGTGAATTTACTGACAGCAAGTACTGATCTCATCAGTATTTTTTTATTCACAACGCTGTTTCTTTTCTTTGCCCGCAAGGTTGCGAAAAAGATAGGATTGGTGGATAAACCCAACTTCCGCAAACGTCATCAGGGACTGATTCCGTTGGTTGGGGGGATTTCGGTTTACGCAGGCATTTGCTTTACGTTCCTCATCGCCGATTATTATATCCCGCATGCAACTCTCTACCTGGCTTGTGCCGGTGTACTGGTGTTTATCGGTGCGCTGGACGACCGCTTTGATATCAGTGTAAAAATCCGTGCGACCATCCAGGCTATCATCGGCATCATTATGATGGCAGTTGGTAAGCTCTATCTGCTAAGTCTCGGGTTCATTTTTGGCCCCTGGGAGATGGTGCTCGGGCCTTTTGGTTATTTCCTTACCCTTTTCGCCGTTTGGGCTGCAATTAACGCCTTTAACATGGTGGATGGGATTGATGGTCTGTTAGGCGGGCTATCCAGCGTATCATTCGCCGCAATGGGGCTTATTTTGTGGTTTGACGGCCAGACAAGCCTGGCAATTTGGTGTTTTGCCATGATCGCCGCCATTCTGCCTTACATCATGCTGAACCTGGGTATTCTCGGACGTCGCTATAAGGTCTTTATGGGCGATGCGGGGAGTACGCTGATTGGCTTTACGGTCATCTGGATCCTGCTGGAGACCACTCAAGGTAAAACGCATCCTATTAGCCCGGTCACCGCACTGTGGATTATTGCCATTCCGTTAATGGATATGGTGGCGATTATGTATCGTCGTTTACGTAAAGGCATGAGTCCTTTCTCCCCGGACCGTCAACATATTCACCATTTAATCATGCGTGCCGGGTTTACCTCCCGACAGGCTTTTGTCCTGATTACGCTGGCTGCTGCGATCCTGGCTTCTATCGGCGTGCTGGCTGAATATTCTCGGATCGTTCCAGAATGGGTGATGCTGGTGCTCTTTTTACTGGCATTTGTCTTGTACGACTATTGTATTAAACGTGCCTGGAAGGTAGCGAGATTTATCAAACGCTGGAAGCGCAAGCTGCGTAGAAACCGTGACAGTAAACCAAACTTAACCAAATAAATTGAGGGTACGATGACACAACCATTACCGGGGGAACATGCCATGAGCGCTGAAAATGAACTGGACATCCGTGGGTTGTTTCGTACTTTGTGGACAGGGAAGGTGTGGATCGTCGGTATGGCTCTCGCCTTCGCGTTAGTCGCTCTCGCCTATACGTTTTTTGCTCGTCAGGAGTGGAGCGCGACGGCGATTTCAGACCGGCCAACGGTTAATATGTTGGGCGGCTATTACTCTCAGCAGCAGTTCTTACGTAACCTGGACATCAAGGCCAGTCTTGCATCAGCGGATCAGCCGTCAGTGATGGATGAAGCCTATAAAGAATTTATCATGCAGCTTGCCTCATGGGATACGCGCCGTGAATTCTGGCAGCAGACTGATTACTACAAGCAACGGATGGTGGGTAACAGTAAAGCCGATGCGGCGATGCTGGATGAACTGATTAATAACATTCAGTTTATGCCTGGCGATGCGGTTCGTAATACTAATGACAGCGTGAAGCTGATTGCCGAAACGGCGCCTGATGCCAACAATCTGTTGCGTCAGTACGTCGCGTTTGCCAGTCAGCGTGCAGCGCGTCATCTGAACGACGAGTTAAAGGGAGCTTGGGCTGCGCGCACCGTGCAAATGAAGGCGCAGGTTAAACGCCAGGAAGAAGTGGCGAAATCGATCTTCTCCCGCCGTGTTCATAACATTGAGCAGGCACTCAAAATTGCTGAGCAGCATAATATTTCGCGTACTTCCACTGACGTTCCGGCTGAAGAATTACCCGATTCAGAACTGTTTTTGCTTGGACGCCCTATGCTGCAGGCGCGACTCGAAAACCTGCAATCTGTTGGTCCCGATTTCGATCTGGACTACTTCCAAAACCGAGCCATGCTTAACACACTGAACGTTGGGCCAACTCTGGATCCGCGTTTTCAGACCTATCGTTATTTGCGTACGCCGGAGGAACCGGTAAAACGTGACAGCCCTCGTCGTGCCTTCTTGATGATTATGTGGGGCATCGTTGGGGCTCTGATCGGTGCTGGTGTTGCGTTAACCCGTCGCCGCACGATTTAGCAATATCGTTGCAGTGAGGGGCTGGGCCCTCACTGCCAATCCGAAGAGAATCGATGTGAAAGTACTGACTGTATTTGGCACGCGACCGGAGGCCATAAAAATGGCACCTCTGGTTCATGCGCTGGCAAAAGATCCTGATTTTGAGGCAAAAGTTTGCGTCACGGCGCAGCATCGGGAGATGCTCGATCAGGTGTTGAACCTCTTTTCCATTGTACCTGACTACGATCTCAATATTATGCAGCCAGGTCAGGGACTAACAGAAATTACCTGCCGAATACTGGAAGGATTAAAGCCCATTCTGGCTGATTTTAAACCCGACGTTGTGTTAGTTCACGGCGATACCACGACAACTATTGCCACTAGCCTGGCCGCGTTCTATCAGCGCATCCCGGTAGGGCATGTGGAGGCGGGTTTACGTACCGGCGATCTCTACTCTCCCTGGCCGGAAGAGGCGAACCGTACGCTGACCGGGCATCTGGCGATGTATCATTTTGCGCCAACAGAAAATTCGCGGCA
This sequence comes from Citrobacter sp. A316, assembly GCF_002042945.1. Taxonomy (NCBI): domain Bacteria; kingdom Pseudomonadati; phylum Pseudomonadota; class Gammaproteobacteria; order Enterobacterales; family Enterobacteriaceae; genus Citrobacter; species Citrobacter sp. A316. The sequence goes on along the minus strand of NZ_MVFZ01000022.1, from coordinate 63,011 downwards.
AAACCTGCTGCGGGAAAACATTTCCGATAGCCGTATTTTTGTTACAGGTAATACGGTTATTGATGCGTTGATCTGGGTGCGTGACCGCGTACTGGCGAGTGATGCATTGCGAGCTGAACTGGCAGAGCATTACCCATTCCTGAGCTCGGATAAAAAGATGATACTGGTGACTGGTCATCGTCGGGAAAGCTTCGGTCGCGGTTTTGAACACATTTGCCATGCGCTGGCGGAAATTGCTGCGGCCAATCAGAACGTGCAGATTGTTTATCCGGTTCACCTGAATCCTAACGTCAGCGAACCGGTTAATCGCATTCTGGGTCACGTTGAAAACGTCATCCTGATTGAACCGCAGGATTACATGCCGTTTGTCTGGCTGATGAATCACGCCTGGCTGATCCTTACCGACTCTGGAGGGATTCAGGAAGAAGCTCCATCTCTGGGGAAACCGGTACTGGTGATGCGCGAAACGACGGAACGTCCGGAAGCGATTACCGCAGGCACAGTACGTCTGGTAGGGACAGACCCGCAGCGTATTGTCGAAGAAGTCACGCGTTTGCTGCATGACGAGAATGAATATCAGACCATGAGCCGCGCCCATAATCCGTATGGTGACGGGCAGGCATGTGACCGCATCTTACACGCGTTAAAAAATAATCGGATATCGCTATGAGTTTTACGACCATTTCTGTCATTGGGCTGGGTTATATCGGACTGCCGACGGCGGCTGCCTTTGCTTCCCGTCAAAAGCATGTGATTGGCGTAGATGTAAATCAACACGCGGTGGATACCATTAATCGCGGTGAAATTCATATCGTTGAGCCAGATTTGGGCACCGTGGTGAAAACGGCGGTCGAAAATGGATTTCTGCGCGCGACCACAACCCCTGTAGACGCGGATGCCTATCTGATTGCTGTGCCTACCCCGTTTAAGGGGGAGCATGAACCCGATATGGTCTACGTAGAAGCCGCGGCTAAATCTCTTGCACCAGTGCTGAAAAAAGGCGCGTTGGTGATCCTTGAATCTACGTCGCCTGTCGGAGCCACTGAACAGATGGCCGCATGGCTGGCAGAAATGCGTCCTGACCTGACTTTCCCGCAACAGGTCGGTGAACAGGCTGATGTTAATATTGCTTATTGCCCAGAACGCGTGTTGCCGGGCCAGGTGATGGTTGAGCTGATTAAAAACGACCGCGTGATTGGCGGAATGACCTCCGTCTGTTCCGCACGTGCCAGCGAGCTATACAACATCTTCCTCGAAGGTGAATGTGTTGTGACCAACGCCCGCACTGCGGAAATGTGCAAGCTAACTGAGAATAGCTTCCGCGACGTTAATATCGCCTTCGCCAATGAGCTGTCGCTGATTTGCGCCGATCAGGGGATCAACGTCTGGGAACTGATTCGCCTCGCAAATCGCCATCCGCGCGTGAATATTTTGCAACCGGGTCCGGGTGTTGGCGGACACTGTATCGCGGTTGATCCGTGGTTTATCGTGGCGCAGAACCCGCAGCAGGCGAAATTGATTCGCACCGCGCGTGAGGTAAACGATAGTAAGCCTCATTGGGTGGTTGATCAGGTAAAAGCTGCCGTGGCCGACTGTCTGGTGGATACCAATAAACGGGCCAGCGAAGTGAAAATTGCCTGTTTTGGTCTGGCATTTAAACCGAATATTGACGATTTACGTGAAAGCCCGGCGATGGGAATTGCGCAAAGCATCGCGCATTGGCACAAAGGCGAAACGCTGGTGGTGGAGCCGAACATCCATCAACTGCCGAAAAAACTGGACGGTCTGTGCCAACTGGCTACGCTGGACGATGCTCTGGCAAGCGCCGATGTGCTGGTCTTGCTGGTTGACCATAATGAATTTAAAGCCATTAAAGACGATGCGGTTTACCAGCAATATGTCGTTGATACCAAAGGAGTCTGGCGCTAATGAAGCGAATTCTGGTTACCGGTGGAGCGGGATTCATCGGCTCGGCGGTTGTTCGCCATATCATTCAGGAGACTCAGGATGCGGCAATTGTGGTCGATAAGCTGACCTATGCCGGAAACCTGATGTCGCTGGAGCCGGTTGCACAGAATCCTCGTTTTACCTTTGAGAAAGTCGATATCTGCGATCGCGCTTCGCTCGACAGGGTGTTTCAACACTATCAGCCGGACTGCGTGATGCATCTGGCGGCAGAAAGCCACGTCGATCGCTCCATTGATGGTCCGGCCGCCTTTATCGAAACTAACATTGTGGGAACCTACACGCTGTTGGAAGCGGCGCGTGCTTACTGGAGTGATTTAACCAGCGAGAAAAAATCAGCGTTTCGTTTCCACCATATCTCGACTGACGAGGTGTATGGCGATCTGCATTCTACGGATGATTTCTTCACTGAAACAACGCCGTATGCGCCGAGCAGCCCTTATTCCGCGTCAAAAGCCAGCAGCGATCATCTGGTCCGTGCCTGGCTACGTACCTACGGCCTGCCAACGCTGATAACCAACTGTTCTAACAACTATGGTCCGTACCATTTCCCGGAAAAACTGATTCCGCTGATGATCCTCAACGCATTGGCGGGGAAGCCGTTGCCGGTTTACGGCAATGGGCAACAGATCCGTGACTGGTTGTATGTAGAAGATCACGCCAGGGCGCTCTATTGTGTGGCGACAACGGGCGCGGTGGGTGAAACCTATAATATTGGTGGCCATAACGAGCGTAAAAACCTGGAGGTTGTCGAAACGGTTTGCAGCCTGTTGGAAGAGCTGGCACCGCAAAAGCCGCTGGGTATCGCGCAGTACCGCGACTTGATCGCTTTTGTGGACGATCGCCCGGGTCATGATTTGCGTTATGCCATTGACGCGTCGAAAATTGCGCGTGAGCTAGGCTGGATGCCGCAAGAAACGTTTGAAAGCGGAATGCGCAAAACCGTGGAGTGGTATCTGGCTAATCAGGCATGGTGGAAACCCGTGCAGGACGGCAGTTACCAGGGCGAACGTTTAGGTCTGAAGGGCTAACAGCCTGGTTTTGGCTCCCGGAGGAGACAACGCATGAAAGGTATCATTCTGGCGGGTGGCTCAGGTACTCGCCTGTATCCCATTACGCGTGGTGTATCGAAGCAGCTATTGCCTATTTACGATAAGCCGATGATTTACTACCCGTTATCCGTATTGATGCTTGCGGGAATTCGCGAAATCCTGATTATCACTACACCGGAAGATAAAGGCTATTTCCAGCGCTTACTGGGCGATGGATCTGAGTTCGGCATTGAATTGCACTATGCTGAGCAACCCAGTCCGGATGGATTAGCGCAGGCGTTTATCATTGGTGAAACGTTCCTTAACGGTGAGCCATCGTGTCTGGTGTTAGGAGACAATATCTTCTTTGGTCAGGGCTTCAGTCCCAAACTGCGTCATGTGGCCGCAAGAACGCAAGGCGCGACGGTGTTTGGTTACCAGGTGATGGATCCTGAACGTTTTGGTGTCGTGGAGTTTGACGATAATTTTCGTGCTATCTCGCTGGAAGAGAAGCCGAAAGCACCAAAATCCAACTGGGCGGTGACCGGGCTCTATTTCTATGACAGCAAAGTGGTGGAATACGCAAAACGCGTAAAACCTTCTGAGCGTGGGGAGCTGGAGATAACGTCTATCAACCAGATGTACCTTGATGATGGGCATTTGACGGTCGAATTGCTCGGGCGTGGTTTTGCCTGGCTGGATACCGGTACGCACGACAGTCTTATCGAAGCGAGCACGTTTGTGCAGACGGTGGAAAAACGCCAGGGTTTTAAAATAGCCTGTCTGGAAGAAATTGCCTGGCGTAACGGTTGGCTGGATGACGAAGGCGTGAAGCGTGCCGCCAGTTCACTGGCCAAAACGGGTTATGGTCAATACCTGCTGGAGCTGCTCCGTGCTCGTCCGCGCCAGTATTGAGCCGCTTAGCTGGGAAAATACGTTCTTTGGCGTGAATAGCGCCATTGTGCGTTTTGACCAACACGCGCCGGTTCTGACTGCGGATTTGTTGCAGCCCTGGTCGCGGGTACAGGCAAAAATTCCTGCCGCCAATACCCAGGAATTAGACGCCCTGCAACAGTTGGGCTTCTCACTGGTTGAAGGTGAAGTGGATTTTGTGCTGCCGGTGACGCGTGCGCATGGTGACTCCGGTGTGCAGGTTGCACAAACTACGGATATTCCTGCATTACGCCAACTGGCAGGACAGGCGTTCGCGCAAAGTCGTTTTCGCGCCCCGTGGTATGCCGCAGATGCCAGCGCGCGTTTTTACGCGCAGTGGATTGAAAACGCGGTGCTGGGGACGTTCGATCATCAATGCCTCGTTTTTCGTACACCGGCAGGTGATATTCGTGGCTATGTCTCGCTGCGTGAACTGAATGCGACTGAGGCGCGAATTGGCCTGCTGGCCGGGCGTGGGGCGGGAGCAGAACTGATGCAGGCCGCGCTTTGCTGGGCGCAGGCTCGCGGTAAAACAACATTGCGCGTGGCGACCCAAATGGGCAATACCGCCGCGCTTAAACGTTACATACACAGTGGTGCGAATGTGGAAAGCACCGCGTATTGGTTATACAGGTGACACGATGATTCCATTTAACGCACCGCCGGTGGTGGGCACTGAACTCGATTACATGCAGTCTGCGATGAACAGCGGAAAACTGTGTGGCGATGGCGGTTTTACCCGTCGCTGCCAGCAGTGGCTGGAGCAGCATTTTGGCAGCGAGAAAGTGCTGCTGACGCCTTCCTGCACCGCATCGCTTGAGATGGCGGCATTGCTGCTGGATATCCAGCCTGGCGATGAAGTCATAATGCCGAGCTACACGTTTGTCTCTACGGCCAATGCTTTCGTGCTGCGCGGTGCGAAAATCGTCTTTGTTGATATCCGCCCGGATACCATGAACATTGACGAAACGCTGATTGAAGCGGCGATCACCGACAAAACCCGCGCTATCGTGCCGGTGCATTACGCGGGCGTAGCCTGTGAAATGGATACCATCATGGCGCTGGCGACCAAACATAACCTGTTTGTCGTGGAAGATGCGGCCCAGGGCGTCATGTCGACTTACAAAGGTCGGGCGCTGGGAACGATTGGTCACATCGGTTGCTTTAGCTTCCATGAGACCAAAAACTATACCGCAGGCGGTGAGGGCGGCGCGACGCTGATTAATGATAAAAAATTAGTCGAACGTGCGGAGATCATCCGTGAAAAAGGGACAAACCGCAGTCAATTTTTCCGCGGTCAGGTGGATAAGTATACCTGGCGTGACATTGGCTCCAGCTATTTGATGTCCGATCTGCAGGCTGCCTATCTGTGGGCGCAACTGGAAGCGGCTGACCGTGTTAACCAGCAGCGCCTGGTGCTGTGGCAGAACTACTACGATGCGCTCGAACCGCTGGCGCGAGCCGGGCGTATTGACCTGCCTTCTGTCCCCGAAAACTGCGTACAAAACGCCCATATGTTTTATATCAAACTGCGCGATATCGACGATCGCACGGCGTTGATTAACTTCTTGAAAGAAGCTGAAATTATGGCGGTGTTCCACTATATCCCGCTGCATGATTGTCCGGCTGGCGATAAATTCGGTGTGTTTTCCGGTGTTGATCGTTACACCACCAAAGAGAGCGAGCGTCTGCTGCGTTTACCGCTGTTCTACAACCTGTCGCCAGTAAACCAGCGAACGGTCATTTCGACCTTACTCAACTATTTCGCCTGATATGTCGCTTGCTAAAGCGTCCTTATGGACGGCAGCCAGTACGCTGGTAAAAATTGGTGCGGGTTTGCTGGTCGTGAAGCTGTTGGCGGTGTCGTTTGGCCCGGCTGGCGTGGGGCAGGCGGGTAACTTCCGCCAGATGGTCACCGTGCTTGGCGTCCTGGCGGGGGCCGGCATTTTCAACGGCGTCACGAAATATGTTGCGCAGCACCATGACGATCCGACCCGGCTCCGTACGGTAGTCGGTACATCTTCCGCGATGGTGCTGGGATTCTCTACGCTGATGGCGGTAATTTTTCTGCTGGCGGCCGCGCCAATCAGTCAGGGATTGTTTGGCCATACTCATTATCAGGGGCTGGTAAGACTGGTTGCGCTGGTGCAGATGGGCATTGCCTGGGCGAACCTGCTTCTTGCGTTGATGAAGGGCTTTCGCGATGCGGCGGGTAACGCGCTGTCGCTGATTGTGGGTAGCCTGGTGGGTGTGGTGGCTTATTATGGCTGTTATCGCCTGGGAGGGTATGAAGGCGCTTTGCTGGGTCTGGCGTTAGTGCCCGCGTTGGTGGTTATCCCTGCAGCCATCATGCTGATTAAACGTGGCACTATTCCGCTGCATTATCTGAAACCCTCATGGGATAACGGTCTGGCTGGACAGCTAAGCAAGTTTACCCTGATGGCGCTGATTACCTCCGTAACGCTGCCTGTGGCATACGTGATGATGCGAAACCTGCTGGCGGCGCAGTATAGCTGGGATGATGTAGGGATCTGGCAGGGGGTAAGCAGTATCTCTGATGCTTATCTGCAATTCATTACCGCTTCATTCAGCGTTTACTTGCTGCCGACGTTGTCGAGGCTGACCGAAAAGCGCGACATCACACGCGAGGTAGTCAAGTCGCTGAAGTTCGTGTTGCCGGCGGTTGCCGCCGCGAGCTTTACTGTTTGGCTGCTGCGTGATTTTGCGATCTGGCTGCTTTTCTCCGCAAAATTCACCGCCATGCGCGATCTGTTTGCCTGGCAACTGGTCGGCGATGTACTGAAAGTTGGGGCGTATGTCTTTGGGTATCTGGTGATCGCGAAAGCATCGCTGCGGTTTTATATTTTGGCTGAAATTAGCCAGTTCATGTTATTGACGGTGTTTGCTCACTGGCTGATCCCTGCACACGGTGCGCTGGGAGCGGCACAGGCTTATATGGCAACGTACATCGTCTATTTTTCTCTTTGTTGTGGCGTGTTTTTACTCTGGCGTAGGCGGGCATGACTGTACTGATTCACGTTCTGGGATCGGATATCCCTCACCATAACCAAACCGTCCTGCGGTTTTTCAACGACTCGCTGGCTGCGACGAGCGAGCACGCGCGCACGTTTATGGTTGCCGGTCAGGATGCGGGATTCAGTGAGAGCTGCCCGGCGTTATCGCTAAGCTTCTACAGCGGGAAAAAGGCGTTGGCTGACGCTGTTATCGCGAAGGCAAAAGCGGATCGTCAACAGCGTTTCTTCTTCCACGGTCAGTTTAACACCAGCCTGTGGCTGGCGTTGCTGAGTGGGGGGATTAAACCGGCGCAGTTTTACTGGCATATCTGGGGCGCTGATTTATACGAAGTCTCCAGTGGGCTGAAATTCCGCCTGTTTTACCCGATTCGCCGCATGGCGCAGAATCGCGTGGGCTGCGTGTTTGCCACGCGGGGCGATTTACGTTATTTCGCCGAGCAACATCCGCATGTACGGGGTGAGTTGCTCTATTTCCCAACGCGAATGGATCCTTCACTCAATAACATGAGCAATGATTGCCAGCGCAGCGGCAAGATGACGGTGCTGGTTGGCAACTCTGGCGACCGCAGCAATGAGCATGTTGCCGCGCTTCGCGCCGTCCATCAGCAGTTCGGTGACTCGGTGAATGTCATTGTGCCGATGGGTTATCCCGCCAATAATGCGGCCTATATCGACGAGGTTCGCCAGGCCGGTCTGGCGTTATTTAGCGCTGATAATCTGCAAATTTTGAGTGAAAAACTGGAATTTGATGCTTATCTCGCGTTACTACGTCAGTGCGATTTGGGTTACTTTATTTTTGCCCGTCAGCAGGGGATCGGTACGCTTTGTTTGCTGATCCAGGCGGGTATTCCGTGCGTGCTCAACCGTGAAAATCCCTTCTGGCAGGATATGGTGGAACAGAATATTCCGGTGTTATTTACCACTGATGATCTCAATGAAGGCGTTGTACGCGAAGCGCAGCGCCAGTTGGCATCGGTAGATAAAAATACTATTACCTTCTTTAGCCCGAATTATCTGCAGCCGTGGCACAACGCGCTGCGCATTGCTTCAGGAGAAACCGTATGAGCCTGATGCAATTCAGCGGTCTGCTGGTAGTCTGGCTGCTCTCCACCTTGTTTATCGCCACGCTGACCTGGTTTGAGTTCCGTCGCGTGCGTTTTAACTTCAATGTTTTCTTCTCATTGTTGTTCTTGCTGACGTTCTTCTTCGGATTCCCGTTAACCAGCATCCTGGTGTTCCGCTTTGATGTGGCAGTGGCTCCGCCGGAGATCCTGCTGCAGGCCTTGCTGTCAGCCGCCTGTTTCTATGCCGTCTACTACGTGACGTATAAAACGCGCTTGCGCAAACGAGTAGAGGATAAGCCGCGCAGACCGCTGTTTACCATCAATCGCGTTGAAGCCCATTTGACCTGGGTTATCCTGATGGCGATTGCGCTGGTGAGCGTGGGCGTCTTCTTTATGCACAACGGCTTCCTGCTGTTCAGACTGCAATCTTACAGCCAGATTTTTTCCAGTGAAGTCTCTGGTGTCGCCCTGAAGCGTTTCTTCTACTTCTTCATTCCGGCGATGCTGGTGGTTTATTTCCTGCGTCAGGACAGCAAAGCGTGGTTGTTCTTCCTGGTGAGCACCGTCGCGTTTGGTTTGCTGACCTATATGATTGTGGGCGGGACGCGTGCCAATATCATTATCGCGTTTGCCATCTTCTTGTTTATCGGCATTATTCGCGGCTGGATTTCGTTGTGGATGTTGGTCGCCGCAGGCGTGCTGGGCATTGTCGGCATGTTCTGGCTGGCGCTGAAACGCTACGGAATGAGCGTTAGCGGCGATGAGGCGTTCTATACGTTCCTGTACCTTACGCGCGACACCTTCTCACCGTGGGAGAACCTGGCGCTGTTGCTGCAGAATTACCACAATATTGAGTTCCAGGGGCTGGCGCCGATCGTCCGTGACTTCTACGTCTTTATCCCCTCCTGGCTGTGGCCTGGGCGGCCGAGTATTGTACTCAACTCAGCAAACTACTTTACCTGGGAAGTGTTGAACAACCACTCAGGACTGGCGATTTCGCCGACGTTAATTGGTTCACTGGTGGTGATGGGCGGGGCGCTGTTTATACCATTAGGCGCGATTGTTGTTGGGCTCATCATCAAGTGGTTCGACTGGCTGTATGAGCTTGGCAATCGCGAAACCAATCGCTATAAGGCGGCGATTTTGCACAGTTTCTGTTTTGGCGCCATTTTCAATATGATCGTTTTGGCACGTGAAGGGCTGGATTCGTTTGTCTCACGAGTAGTCTTTTTCCTCGTGATTTTCGGCGTTTGCCTACTGGTGGCAAAACTGCTGTTCTGGCTATTCGATAGCGCGGGACTCATCCATAAACGAATCAAGTCGCTGCCCCGTACACAGATTGAAGGATCGTAATGACAGATAACACAACTGCGCCGCTGTATTCGTTGCGCGGATTACAACTGATTGGCTGGCGCGATATGCAACATGCGCTGAATTACCTGTTTGCCGAAGGACACCTCAGGTCAGGAACGCTGGTGGCTATCAACGCTGAGAAGATGCTGACAGCAGAAGATAACCCTGAAGTGAGGGAGCTGATCAACGCCGCGGAGTTCAAATATGCGGATGGAATTAGCGTGGTGCGTTCGGTGCGCAAAAAATTCCCGCAGGCGCAGGTTTCACGCGTGGCCGGAGCTGACCTTTGGGAAGCGCTGATGGCGCGAGCCGGGCAAAACGGAACGCCTGTTTTCCTGGTTGGTGGCAAGCCTGAAGTTCTGGCACAAACAGAAGCAAAACTACGTGCGCAGTGGCGCGTGAACATTGTGGGTAGTCAGGACGGTTATTTTGCCCCAGAGCAGCGTCAGGCGTTGTTTGAGCGTATTCACGCCAGCGGTGCGCAAATTGTGACGGTGGCGATGGGCTCGCCGAAACAAGAGATCTTTATGCGTGATTGCCGCAAGACTCACCCTGACGCGCTGTATATGGGCGTGGGGGGCACCTACGACGTCTTTACCGGTCACGTTAAGCGTGCGCCTAAAATCTGGCAAAATCTGGGGCTGGAGTGGCTGTATCGCTTGTTGTCGCAGCCGAGCCGTATTACTCGACAACTTCGCTTATTACGCTATCTCCGCTGGCACTATACCGGCAACCTCTGACGCCCTCTCTCCTCTGGTAAGTAGCGTGATCTGCTAATTACGCTACTTATTCACAACATAATCGCTGCTTTCTCGCACAATCTATTCATTTTTTGAATGCTTTAATTGCCATTTAAGCGATTTTAGGAAACCATTCGCAACAATCATTGCAGTGCCATGGTGTGTTTGGCGCCAGCCGTTAAGCGGTCGGTGCCGTATGGCCTGTTATGGCATAACAAGATGTACCCATAACGAGAACCGGTAATACCGGACAGCATGCAAACACAACAAGAGGATTTATGGCCGAGAACAAACCTGAGCTACAGCGTGGGCTGGAGGCTCGTCACATCGAATTAATTGCCCTTGGGGGCACTATTGGCGTTGGGCTATTTATGGGGGCCGCCAGTACCCTTAAATGGGCGGGACCTTCGGTTCTGCTGGCGTATATCGTCGCCGGGCTGTTCGTCTTTTTCATCATGCGTTCTATGGGGGAGATGTTATTCCTCGAGCCGGTTGCCGGTTCATTTGCTGTTTACGCCCACCGTTATATGAGTCCCTTCTTTGGCTATCTTACCGCCTGGTCATACTGGTTTATGTGGATGGCGGTGGGGATCTCAGAGATTACCGCCATCGGGGTGTACGTACAGTTCTGGTTCCCGGAAATGGCGCAATGGATACCCGCACTGATCGCAGTCGGACTGGTTGCGTTGGCAAACCTCGCAGCGGTTCGCCTGTATGGTGAAATTGAGTTCTGGTTTGCCATGATCAAAGTGACCACCATCATTGTGATGATCGTCATTGGGGTTGGGGTGATTTTCTTCGGCTTCGGCAATGGCGGCCAGGCGATCGGCTTTGGCAACCTGACCGAGCATGGCGGGTTCTTTGCTGGGGGCTGGAAGGGCTTCCTGACGGCATTGTGTATTGTTGTGGCGTCTTACCAGGGCGTGGAGCTGATTGGCATCACTGCAGGGGAAGCGAAGAATCCACAGGTCACGCTGCGTAGCGCGGTGGGTAAAGTGCTGTGGCGCATTCTGATTTTCTACGTTGGTGCGATTTTTGTCATCGTCACTATTTTCCCGTGGAATGAGATTGGCAGCAACGGCAGCCCGTTTGTTCTCACCTTTGCCAAGATTGGTATTACCGCCGCGGCAGGGATTATTAACTTTGTGGTACTGACGGCGGCGCTGTCTGGCTGTAACAGCGGCATGTACAGCTGTGGGCGTATGCTCTACGCGCTGGCAAAGAATCGCCAGCTTCCTGCCGTTGTTGGAAAAGTATCACGCCATGGCGTGCCGGTTGCCGGTGTAGCTATTTCTATCGCGATCCTGCTGATTGGTTCGTGCCTGAACTACATCATTCCTAACCCGCAGCGCGTGTTTGTTTATGTCTATAGCGCCAGCGTGTTGCCGGGGATGGTGCCGTGGTTTGTGATCCTGATAAGCCAGCTGCGTTTCCGTCAGGCGCATAAAGCGGCGATTGCCAGTCATCCATTCCGCTCCATTCTGTTCCCGTGGGCGAATTATTTGACGATGGCGTTCCTGATTTGCGTATTAATTGGCATGTACTTTAATGAAGATACCCGAATGTCGCTTTTTGTTGGCATGGGTTTCTTACTGGCCGTGACGCTCATTTATAAGGTTTTTGGTCTGAATCGTCATGGCGCAGCCCATAAATTGCGGGAATAAGCGACAAAACGCACAAACCATGACCAAACGATAATTTATTTTAAAAAAGCACTAGACAGAAGACCGAGACCTCCGTAATATCCAGCCCCGCAACGGCGCTAAGCGCCCGTAGCTCAGCTGGATAGAGCGCTGCCCTCCGGAGGCAGAGGTCTCAGGTTCGAATCCTGTCGGGCGCACCATTTAGTAGGGTGCCAGAGCTGCGGTGGTTTTAATACCGCGTAAAAGATTTGCAGTGGTGGCTATAGCTCAGTTGGTAGAGCCCTGGATTGTGATTCCAGTTGTCGTGGGTTCGAATCCCATTAGCCACCCCATTAATTTAAAGTTGTGAAATGCGAAGGTGGCGGAATTGGTAGACGCGCTAGCTTCAGGTGTTAGTGTCCTTAGGATGTGGGGGTTCGAGTCCCCCCCCTCGCACCACGACTTAAAGAATTGAACTAAAAATTCAAAAAGCAGTAAAACGGCGAGTAGCGCAGCTTGGTAGCGCAACTGGTTTGGGACCAGTGGGTCGGAGGTTCGAATCCTCTCTCGCCGACCAATTTTGAACCCCGCTTCGGCGGGGTTTTTTGTTTTCTGATTTTCCCTTCTCAGCCTTCGCACCTGCGAATTTCCTGAAGTCTTAAAAAGTCCGAATACCTGGTTTTTGCAGTGCAAACGTGGCATGCGTTGTGCAATAATATGCGGGTAGATGCTCATTCCATCTCTTATGTTCGCCATCTGGCCTCATAAACTCAGGAATGATGCAGAGCCGTTTACGGTGCTTATCGTCCACAGACAGATGTCGCATCTTATATGCTAAATCATTCATGATGTGTCGAGACGGCCAGCACGGGAATCCCCCGGAGCTTACAAAGGTAAGTGACAGGGGTGAGCGTACGCAGCCAACGAAGAGACAGCGTGAAGGATGATGCATATAGCCTCATCAAACACCATGGACATAACGTTGAGTGAAGCACCCATTTATGTTGTCATACAGACCTGTTTAACGCCTGCTCCAAAAGAGCGGGCGTTTTTTTATGCATATACACGTCATCCTTCGTGCTGCTTCCCGAATGATTTGTGTATACGATTGAAAAATATGTAGGCCCGGTAAGCGAAAGCGCCACCGGGCATTCAGGAATTACTGCGGGGGATTGTTGTTCTGCAGCGTCAACATTAGGCCATCACGGCGCATGGTGGCGGCTTCTTCCGGCTGGTGCAGTCTGTCCAGCGCGTCAGCAAGCCAGGCGTAGTCATAAGCATCAGGGCGCTGTTTGAGAGCGGCACGGAAAGCGAGCGTAGCTTCCTGCCATTCCCCATGCTTCATTAACGACTGACCCAGCGTACTCCACAGCAACGGGCGATCGCCCACGGCTTTAATCTGCTGGCGCAGCACTTTTTCTATCTGTTCCGGATTATTGGTTTTCAGACGCGGGATTGGCAGCACCAGGCGGTCATCGTACTGACGTTTCAAACCATCAATGATGACCTGCTGCGCCGTATCGTGATCGTCACACTCAATCAGATGTTCAGCCATCGCCACCTGCAGGGCAACCTGATGGCGGGTTTTACGGTTCTGGTTTTTCCACCATGCACGTAACCCTTCGCTGCCCTGATCGGCGCGGACCTGATCCATCAAGCCAACCCATGCCTGTTGTTCCAGCATAGCGCGGTGCTCGTCATCACCCACATGCGCTTTTGCCATGGATGGGATGATATCCAGCAAGGAGCTCCATGCGCCGGTGCGAATGTAAGCCTGCTCAGCCAGACGCAGTACTTCCGGATGACGTGGCGTCACCTCCAGCAGTTTGTCTACGCTGTGGCGGGCGGCGTGATTTTCATTACGCGCCAGTTGCAGGCGAACGCGAGCGATTTCTACCGGGATCGTATCATTTCCGGCCAGTTCGGCGGCACGCTCAAGGTGTTGGTTGGCGCGCGCTTCGTCACCGCGCTGCTGAGCCGCTTCTGCCGCCAGCAGATAATTCACTACCGGCTGTTCCGCATGATCGGCATTTTTCGACATCAGCTTCTCAACCTGCTGATAGTCACCTTCTGCCAGTTTGAGCAGCGCCTGTTCGGTCTGCTTACGGGCGCGACGACGCTTACGACCCACAAACCACCCACGGGTATGTGCGCCAGTGCGGAAAATTCGGCGCAACAGCCATTCAATCGCAAACAGGACGACCATGGCGACGATCAGGATGATCACCAGGCCCGTCACGCTGGTTTCGATATTGTAGTTATCCGTCTGGATCAGCACGTAACCCTGATGACCGGCTATCATCGGACCGACGACGATCCCGGCGATCAACAGCACAAAGAGCAACAATACTTTTAGCATCATTATTCTCCTTGCGGCGCGGTTGCCGGAGCGTCTGTCGAAGGCGCTGGCGCAGGCGCTGCTGCTACCGGTGCTGTGGCAGGCTGCGCCAGTAAATTACGTACGCGGGTCTGCATTAACTTGTCGAGAATAGCCTGGCTCTGCAGCGTTTCCGGAACATCCATGCTGATGCTTTGCTGGCTCAGTTGGTCTACTTCTTCAAGGAACGCTTTGGTCGCTGCATCGTCGGTGTCGTAGTAAGCACGCACCCATGTGGAGACATTTTCCAGCGCCTGGCGATATGTTTCTTCCTGATGACGCGGCACGGCCTGGGCAGCCACTAACAGGCGGGAACGGATGTTCTCCCGTAAGTAAACATCCTGGTTCGGCGCCAGCAGCGGAACGGCGGTTTCATCACGACGGCGAACGGTGATAAAGCTGTCCATAAAGTTCTGCCAGCTTTTTTGCAGATTGACGCGCCATTCGCTGATCGAGCTGGAAAGCTCGCTGCTGTCAGAATCCATCGGTGAATCGTCGGTGTCATTGTCGGCCAGACGCAGGTTATCAATCTGATTAGAGAGCTGATTCACTTTCAGGATAATGCCGTCATAGTCGACCTGAGTCACCGCGGATAGGCTCGCGATGTCGTCAGTAATCGCACGTCGCGCGGTAATTAAGCTCGGGTCGTTCATATCTGCCAGACTGGCGTCGGCGCTTTTCAACAGCGCCGCGGCGGTGGTGACGTCCTGATCGCTCCATAATTTACGACCGGCCAGTTTCACCAGAAAATCAGCCTGCGCCAGCAGCCATGTACCAGCATCGCTGCCGGAGATGGTGGCGACTTTTTGCTGGACTTCATCAAGCTGTTTGACCAGCGCCGCCTGTTGGCGAGTGGCTTCATCCAGCTGCGTTGCCTGCTGTTTAATAATGCCTTCCAGCTCAGCTTTTTGGCTTTCCTGGGCTTTTTGCAGCGCCGTCAGCTGGTTCGCCAGCGCATCGCTGGTTGCCGTTTGTGTTGTTGCCTGTTGTTTCCCCCAGCCGTATAGGCCAACGCCTGCTGCCAGAGCAATAGCAATCGCCACAGCGCTCAGAATCAGCGCCGTGCTGTTCTTACTCTTTTTTTCAGTATTAACTGGCTGTGACGTGGTTTCCACGGCCTCCCTGGTCTCTTCAACCACGGCGGAGGATTTTTCTTGTTCCGTCATTATGGCATCCCATTATGAGAGTTATTGTAATGCGCGTAGTAGCGCATCGTTGTCGGCGTTATCAGCGACCTTAATATCTTGCCAGCCCAGTTCCCGGGCGAGGTGCGCCAGACGCTCACTGACGACCAGCAGCCGACAGCGTAGTAACCAGTGCTCACGATACCATTGCGGAATGAGCGACCAGAGCTGCTGTAGCATCTCTCCGCTGGTGACAACCACCGTGGTTACGCCACGGGATTGCCAGCGCATCGCTTCTTCTGCACCATCGTAATATTTTGCACTGCGTTGATAACATTCACAAAAATCGACATCGGCTCCGCGTGCCGTCAGGGTTTCACCTATCAGCTCACGGCCACCGTTGCCGCGTAATATAAGCGCGCGTTTTCCCGCAATATTTTGTAATTCAGGTAATTGTAGCAAGACTTCGCTAATTTCCCGATCCAGAGGGTAGTGAATATTGAAGCCGCTAACAGTATGCAGCGCCAGCGCCGTTGTACGGCCAATGGCAAAATAACGCGGAAGGGATGGCCAGCTTTTCTCTTGCTGCTGAAGCTCAGCATCGGCAAAGGTGACCGCGTGCTGCGAGAGGGCGAAGACCAGATCGTTCTCCGTCAGCGCCGACAGTCGGGAAGCAAGCGTTGCCAGCTCCCGACCTGGTGAAAACTCGATGAGTGGAAAACTCCAGGCCACCTGCCCCAGTGTGCGCAGTCGGCTCACTAACTCTTCCCCTGCGGGAGACGGGCGGGTGACCAGAATACTCATGCGGGGGCTTCTCCGTTATAAACTTCCGCCAGAATGGCGCGCGCACCGTTCTCCAGCAGTTCTTCTGCCAGAGAGATGCCCATCTGTTCGGCATCCTGTGTGGCGCCGCGACGTTCTCCGCATACCATCTGTGAACCGTCTGGTGCGCCGACCAGCGCACGTAGCCAAATCTCACCGTCGATGATTTCGGCATAGCTACCAATAGGTACCTGACATCCCCCTTCCAGGCGGGTGTTCATGGCGCGTTCTGCTTTGACGCGTAGCGCTGTCTCTTCATGGTTGAGCGGTGCTAACAGCGCCTGAGTGCGCAGATCGTCGAGTCGACATTCTATGCCTACAGCGCCTTGTCCGACTGCGGGCAGGGAGACTTCCGGCGGCAGAGCGGTACGGACTCGCGACTCAAGACCTAAACGTTTTAATCCGGCGACCGCCAGTATAATGGCGTCATAATCGCCGTTATCCAGTTTGCTGAGGCGCGTGCCTACGTTGCCGCGCAGCGAACGGATGACGAGATCCGGGCGACGCTTTGCCAACTGGCACTGGCGGCGCAAACTGGATGTCCCGACGATGCTGCCTGCGGGGAGTTCATCCAGCGAGTTGTACTTATTTGAGACGAAAGCATCACGCGGATCCTCTCGCTCACAAATGGTGACCAGCCCAAGACCGTCAGGGAATTCAACCGGCACATCCTTCATGGAATGCACAGCGATATCGGCGCGTTTTTCCAGCAGCGCGACTTCCAGCTCTTTAACAAACAACCCTTTCCCCCCGACCTTCGCCAGCGGGGTATCAAGGATCACATCGCCACGGGTTACCATAGGAACCAGTTCCACGATCAGACCGGGGTGGTTTGCCATTAAGGCGTCTTTGACATAATGTGCCTGCCAGAGCGCAAGGGGGCTTTGGCGTGTGGCAATTCTCAAAACATTGTCTAACATGCTTGTTACCGTCATTATCAATCATTGACCATCCTAACATCCTTATCAAAGGGATGTCAGCGTTACGCTCAAACGTAAGTGAGAGGAAAAGGCGCTGCATCATCACTGGCAGTGAATAATGACGAGAAACCTCCCGACCGTATGAAGGAATTTACACGTAACGAACGGTGCTACACTTGTATGTAGCGCATCTTTCTTTACGGTCAATGAGCAAGGTGTTAAATTGATCACGTTTTAGACCATTTTTTCGGCTGAACAGCATAAAAAAATATGGGCGAAAAACAGGTAACGGTTATTTTTGACATACGGTTTATCCGAATTGATGGCGATTATTGTGAGCGCTTGCGCCGCGGCAATCGACAACATGACGGATAGCAACATCAGGCGATACGTCTTGTACCTCTATATTGAGACTCTGAAACAGAGACTGGATGCCATAAATCAACTGCGTGTGGATCGCGCGCTTGCTGCCATGGGACCTGCCTTCCAGCAGGTATACAGTCTGCTGCCGACATTATTGCACTACCACCATCCGCTGATGCCGGGTTACCTCGATGGTAACGTTCCCAAAGGCATATGCTTTTACACGCCTGATGAAACCCAACGCCACTACCTGAACGAACTGGAACTGTATCGCGGTATGTCGCCGCAGGATCCTCCCAAAGGCGAACTGCCGATCACCGGCGTTTACTCAATGGGCAGCACCTCTTCGGTAGGGCAAAGCTGTTCCTCTGACCTTGATATCTGGGTCTGCCATCAATCCTGGCTGGATAGCGAAGAGCGCCAGCTGCTGCAGCGAAAATGTAGTCTGCTGGAAAGCTGGGCCGCCTCGCTGGGCGTGGAAGTCAGTTTCTTCCTGATTGATGAAAACCGTTTCCGTCACAATGAAAGCGGCAGTCTGGGTGGTGAAGACTGTGGCTCGACGCAGCATATTCTGTTGCTTGATGAATTCTATCGCACCGCTGTGCGCCTCGCGGGTAAACGTATTCTGTGGAATATGGTACCGGGCGACGAAGAAGAGCATTACGACGATTACGTCATGACGCTCTACGCACAGGGGGTGCTAACGCCAAACGAATGGCTGGATCTCGGCGGACTCAGTTCGCTTTCCGCCGAAGAGTACTTTGGCGCCAGCCTCTGGCAGTTGTACAAGAGTATCGACTCCCCGTACAAAGCGGTGCTGAAAACGCTGCTGCTGGAAGCTTATTCCTGGGAATACCCAAATCCACGCCTGCTGGCGAAAGATATTAAACAGCGCCTGCATGACGGCGAGATCGTCTCTTTTGGTCTCGACCCTTACTGCATGATGCTGGAGCGCGTTACCGAGTACCTCACGGCGATCGAAGATCCGACGCGCCTGGATTTAGTGCGTCGATGTTTCTACTTAAAAGTGTGCGAGAAACTGAGCCGTGAGCGCGCCTGCGTGGGCTGGCGTCGTGAAGTATTAAGTCAGTTAGTGAAAGAGTGGGGCTGGGATGACGCCCGTCTGACCATGCTGGATAACCGCGCTAACTGGAAGATTGACCAGGTACGCGAAGCGCATAACGAACTGCTCGATGCGATGATGCAGAGCTATCGTAACCTGATCCGCTTTGCGCGACGCAATAACCTCAGCGTCAGCGCCAGTCCGCAGGATATCGGCGTGCTGACCCGTAAGCTGTATGCCGCGTTTGAAGCGTTGCCGGGTAAAGTCACGCTGGTGAACCCACAGATATCTCCGGATCTCTCGGAACCGAATCTGACCTTTATCCATGTGCCGCCGGGCCGTGCCAACCGTTCCGGTTGGTATCTCTACAACCGCGCGCCTAACATGGACTCGATCATCAGCCATCAGCCGCTGGAATATAACCGCTATCTCAACAAGCTGGTGGCGTGGGCCTGGTTCAACGGCCTGCTGACCTCGCGTACGCATTTGTTTATTAAGGGCAACGGCATTGTTGATTTGCCGAAGCTACAGGAAATGGTCGCCGACGTGTCGCACCACTTCCCGCTGCGACTGCCTGCACCAACGCCGAAAGCGCTGTATAGCCCATGCGAAATTCGCCATCTGGCGATTATCGTTAACCTCGAATATGACCCGACGGCAGCGTTTCGCAATCAGGTGGTGCATTTTGATTTCCGTAAGCTGGACGTCTTCAGCTTTGGCGAAGAGCAAAATTGTCTGGTAGGTAGCGTCGACCTGCTGTACCGCAACTCGTGGAATGAAGTGCGTACGCTGCACTTCAACGGCGAGCAGGCGATGATTGAAGCGTTAAAAACGATTCTGGGCAAAATGCACCAGGATGCCGCGCCGCCGGATAGCGTCGAGGTCTTCTGCTATAGCCAGCATCTGCGTGGTTTAATTCGCACCCGCGTGCAGCAACTGGTGTCTGAGTGCATCGAGCTACGGCTGTCCAGTACCCGCCAGGAAACCGGACGTTTCAAAGCGCTGCGTGTTTCCGGCCAGACGTGGGGACTGTTCTTCGAGCGCCTGAACGTTTCGGTACAGAAGCTGGAAAACGCGATTGAATTCTATGGCGCGATTTCACATAACAAACTGCACGGGCTTTCCGTCCAGGTTGAGACCAACCATGTGAAACTGCCGTCGGTGGTCGACGGTTTTGCCAGCGAAGGGATCATTCAGTTCTTTTTCGAAGAAACGGGTGATGAGCAGGGCTTTAATATCTACATTCTGGACGAAAGCAATCGGGCCGAGGTGTATCACCACTGCGAAGGTAGCAAAGAGGAGTTGGTACGCGACGTAAGCCGCTTCTACTCATCGTCGCACGATCGCTTTACCTACGGCTCCAGCTTCATCAACTTTAACCTGCCGCAGTTCTATCAGATTGTGAAAACCGACGGGCGCGCGCAGGTGATTCCTTTCCGCACCCAGCCGATTAGCGCTGTTCCGCCAGCCAGTCAGGACAACGACACGCCGCTGTTACAGCAGTATTTCTCGTGAGTTAACTTGCCCGGTGGCGCTACGCTTACCGGGCTTACAGCAGGCCGGATAAGCAAAGTGCATCCGGCAAATAAATCAACGGAAGCTCACCTCTTCACCCGCCTGCTGTGTTGCCGCCTGTTCCAGCAGATCCCAGAACGTTTCGCCGCTACGGTCGCAGATCCACTCGTCGCCTTTCAGGTCAAAGTGGTAGCCGCCCTGTTTGGTCGCCAGCCACACCTGGTGCAGCGGCTCCTGACGGTTAATGATAATTTTGCTGCCGTTTTCGAAGCTGATGGTCAGCACGCCGCCGTTGATCTCACAATCGATATCGCTGTCGCCATCCCAGTCATCCAGACGTTCTTCAATGGTCATCCACAGGGTGTCAGCAAGGCGATGAAATTCACTGTCGTTCATTTTCTTATCCTATTTTTCGTGATGCCCGCAGTATAACGTGGAATAAATCGCGATGCAGTTTTTAGCCAAACTCTTGCTTTTACGCCTTCTCCTGCGATGATAGAAAACAGAAAGCATGAACTTTACAGGCAATCCATAATGAAAAACGTGTTAAAGCCACTCGCTGTCATTTTTACTCTGTTCAGCCTGACGGGCTGTGGGCTAAAAGGCCCGCTCTATTTCCCGCCAGCTGATAAAACCGCGCCGCCTCCGACCAAGAGCGTTCAGCCGCAATCGCAATCCACCACGCCTGAGAAAAACGATCGTGGGATTAGTGATGGGCCATCTCAGGTGAATTACTAACGGCAGAAATAGATTTTACATTTCTGTACCCGCGTGAACGGAGTGAATGATGCAATTCTCTAAAATGCATGGCCTTGGCAACGATTTTATGGTCGTCGACGCGGTAACGCAGAATGTCTTTTTCTCACCAGAGCTGATCCGCCGCCTGGCCGACAGGCATCTCGGCGTTGGATTTGATCAACTGCTGGTGGTTGAACCTCCGTATGATCCGGAGCTGGATTTCCACTACCGTATTTTTAATGCCGACGGCAGTGAAGTGTCACAGTGTGGTAATGGCGCCCGCTGTTTTGCCCGTTTTGTTCGCCTGAAAGGGCTGACCAATAAACGTGATATTCGCGTCAGTACCGCGAATGGTCGTATGGTATTAACCGTAACCGACGACGAGCTGGTGCGGGTGAATATGGGTGAACCCAATTTTGAACCCTCGCAGGTTCCTTTTCGCGCTAACAAAGCAGAGAAGACCTATATTATGCGTGCGGCCGAACAGACAGTATTGTGCGGCGTGGTTTCAATGGGGAACCCGCACTGCGTGATTCAGGTTGATGATGTTGATACGGCTACGGTAGAAACACTGGGACCGGTTCTGGAAAGCCACGAACGCTTCCCTGAACGCGCCAATATCGGATTTATGCAGGTGGTAAAACGCGAGCATATCCGACTGCGCGTCTATGAGCGCGGCGCGGGTGAAACGCAGGCCTGCGGCAGCGGCGCATGCGCCGCCGTTGCGGTCGGTATCCAGCAGGGTCTGCTGGCAGAAGAAGTGAAGGTGGAATTACCGGGCGGTCGACTTGATATCGCCTGGAAAGGTCCGGGTCATCCGCTGTATATGACTGGCCCGGCGGCACATGTCTACGACGGATTTATTCACTTATGAAGCAACCAGGGGAAGAACTACAGGAAACGCTCATGGAGCTGGACGACCGGGCGGTCGTCGATTACCTGCAACGTAATCCTGAGTTTTTTATCCGTAATGCCCAGGCCGTTGAAGCGATGCGAGTTCCGCACCCAGTGCGGGGCACGGTCTCTTTAGTGGAATGGCATATGGCGCGGGCACGTAATCATATTAACGTGCTGGAAGAGAACATGGCGTTGTTGATGGAACAAGCCAACGCCAATGAAAGTCTGTTCTATCGTCTGTTAAATCTGCAAGGACGGCTAGTGTCGGCCAGCAGTCTTGACGACATGCTGATGCGATTTCATCGCTGGGCGCGTGAGTTAGGGCTGGCCGGAGCGACGGTTCGTCTGTTCCCGGATCGCTGGCGACTTGGCGCGCCATCAAAATTCACCCATCTGGCATTAAGCCGTCAGGCTTTTGAACCGCTGCGTATCCAGCGCCTGGGCCAGTCACAGCATTATCTTGGGCCGCTTAATGGTCCGGAATTGCTGGTCATGATGCCGGAGGCGAAAGCCATAGGCTCGGTGGCGATGTCGATGCTCGGGCAAGATGGATCCCTGGGCGTGATGCTGTTCAGCAGCCGTGACGTTAATCATTACCAGCAGGGGCAAGGCACGCAATTACTGCAGGAAATCTCGCTTATGTTGCCGGAGCTGCTGGAGCGCTGGATTGAACGCGTATGATCGACTCACCCCTTTCTCAGGATGTGGCGCGTTTTTTGCGCTATCTGGGCGTTGAGCGCCAGCTTAGCCCGATCACATTGCTTAATTATCAGCGTCAGCTTGATGCCATCATTGCGTTAGCCGGAGAAACCGGTCTGCAAAGCTGGCAACAATGTGATGCTGCGATGGTACGCAGTTTTGCCGTGCGCAGTCGTCGTAAAGGACTGGGGCCGGCGAGCCTGGCATTACGTCTCTCCGCGTTACGCAGCTTCTTCGACTGGCTGGTTAATCAGGGCGAACTGAAAGCTAATCCGGCAAAAAGCGTTTCCGCGCCGAAAGCACCGCGTCATTTACCTAAAAATATCGATGTCGACGATGTTAATCGCCTGCTGGATATCGATCTCAACGATCCCCTCGCCGTGCGCGATAGAGCGATGCTGGAAGTGATGTACGGCGCGGGTCTGCGTTTATCTGAGTTGGTTGGGCTGGATATTAAACATCTCGATCTCGACACCGGCGAAGTGTGGGTGATGGGTAAGGGCAGTAAAGAGCGTCGCCTGCCGATTGGCCGCAACGCGGTGGCGTGGATTGAGCACTGGCTGGATCTACGCGGGCTATTTGGTTGCGATGACGATGCGCTATTTCTGTCAAAACTGGGCAAACGCATCTCGGCGCGTAACGTGCAGAAACGCTTTGCTGAATGGGGTATCAAGCAGGGGCTGAACAGCCACGTACATCCCCACAAATTGCGTCACTCCTTTGCGACGCATATGCTGGAGTCGAGCGGCGATCTGCGCGGAGTGCAGGAGTTATTGGGTCATGCCAATCTCTCCACGACTCAAATCTATACCCATCTTGATTTTCAACACCTGGCTTCAGTGTACGATGCGGCGCATCCGCGCGCCAAACGGGGGAAATAATGCGTTTTTACCGGCCTTTGGGGCGCATTTCTGCGCTCACCTTTGACCTTGATGACACCCTTTACGATAACCGTCCCGTTATCACACGCACCGAGCAGGAAGCGCTCGCGTTTGTACAGAATTACCATCCGGCGTTGAATTCGCTGCAAAATAGCGACCTACAGCGCTTACGTCAGGCCGTTCGCGACGCTGAGCCGGAAATCTACCACGATGTTACCCAATGGCGTCACCGTGCCGTAGAGCGCGCTATGCTGGAAGCAGGGTTGTCAGAGGCAGAAGCCAGAATGGGGGCGAATGCGGCAATGATGAATTTTGCCAAATGGCGTAGCCGCATTGAAGTCCCGCAGACGACGCATGACACGCTGAAGGCGTTAGCCCGCAAATGGCCGCTGGTGGCGATCACCAACGGTAACGCGCAGCCGGAACTGTTTGGCCTGGGTGATTACTTTGAGTTTGTGCTGCGTGCCGGTCCTGACGGGCGATCAAAACCCTTTAGCGACATGTACACGTTGGCGGCGGAAAAACTGAAAATGCCTGTGGGTGAGATTCTGCACGTGGGTGATGACCTGACGACAGACGTCGCGGGCGCCATCCGTTGCGGCATGCAGGCCTGCTGGATCAAACCGGAAAATGCCGACCTGATGCAAACCGCAGACAGTCGTTTGCTTCCGCATATCGAAATTTCACAGTTGGCATCTCTGACCTCGCTGATATAATCACCAGCAGAACTCTGTATATATACCCAGCTTTTTGGCGGATGGCGCTACGCTTATCCGCCTTACCTACTTTTACGCGGCGGTGCCAATGGACGTTTCTTACCTGCTCGACAGCCTTAATGATAAACAGCGTGAAGCGGTGGCCGCGCCACGCAGCAACATGCTGGTTCTGGCAGGCGCGGGGAGTGGTAAAACGCGCGTGCTGGTGCACCGTATCGCCTGGTTACTGACGGTTGAGAACAACTCGCCGTACTCCATTATGGCGGTGACCTTTACCAACAAAGCGGCGGCGGAAATGCGCCACCGTATCGGCCAGATCATGGGAACCAGCCAGGGCGGTATGTGGGTAGGGACATTCCACGGTCTGGCGCACCGTCTGCTGCGCGCGCATCATATGGATGCAAACCTGCCGCAGGATTTTCAGATCCTCGACAGCGAAGACCAACTGCGTTTGCTTAAGCGTCTGATCAAGGCGATGAACCTTGATGAGAAGCAGTGGCCGCCGCGTCAGGCGATGTGGTTCATCAACAGCCAGAAAGACGAAGGGCTGCGTCCGCATCACCTGCAAAGCTACGGCAACCCGGTTGAGCAAACCTGGCAGAAAGTGTATCAGGCTTACCAGGAAGCGTGTGACCGCGCGGGGCTGGTCGATTTTGCCGAGCTGCTGCTGCGCGCCCACGAACTGTGGCTCAACAAGCCGCATATCCTGCAGCACTACCGCGAACGCTTTACCAATATCCTGGTGGATGAATTCCAGGATACCAACAACATTCAGTACGCGTGGATCCGCCTGCTGGCGGGCGATACCGGCAAGGTAATGATCGTCGGCGATGACGATCAGTCAATCTATGGCTGGCGCGGAGCGCAGGTGGAGAACATCCAGCGCTTCCTCACGGATTTCCCCGGCGCAGAAACTATTCGCCTGGAGCAGAACTACCGCTCGACTAACAATATCCTCAGCGCGGCCAACGCCTTGATCGAAAACAACAACGGGCGTCTGGGTAAAAAGCTGTGGACTGACGGCGTCGACGGCGAACCGATCTCTCTGTACTGTGCGTTCAACGAACTCGATGAAGCGCGCTTTGTGGTCAATCGTATTAAGACCTGGCAGGACAACGGCGGTGCGCTGGAGCAATGCGCTATTCTTTATCGCAGCAACGCCCAGTCGCGCGTACTGGAAGAGGCGTTGTTACAGGCCAGCATGCCGTATCGGATCTATGGCGGGATGCGCTTCTTCGAACGCCAGGAAATCAAAGATGCGCTCTCTTACCTGCGCCTGATCGCCAACCGCAATGACGACGCCGCGTTTGAACGTGTGGTAAATACGCCAACCCGCGGGATTGGCGATCGTACTTTAGATGTGGTGCGTCAGACCTCCCGTGACCGCCAGCTAACGCTGTGGCAGGCCTGTCGTGAGCTGTTGCAGGAAAAAGCCCTTGCGGGTCGCGCTGCCAGCGCTCTACAGCGCTTTATGGAGCTGATTGACGCACTGGCGCAGGAGACCGCCGATATGCCGCTTCACGTGCAGACTGACCGGGTGATTAAAGACTCCGGCTTGCGCATGATGTACGAGCAGGAAAAAGGCGAGAAAGGCCAGACGCGTATCGAAAACTTAGACGAACTGGTGACGGCAACGCGCCAGTTCAGCTACAACGAAGAAGACGAAGACTTAATGCCGCTGCAGGCGTTCCTGTCTCACGCCGCGCTGGAAGCAGGCGAAGGGCAGGCGGATACCTGGCAGGACGCGGTACAGTTGATGACGCTGCACTCGGCGAAAGGTCTGGAGTTCCCGCAGGTGTTTATCGTGGGGATGGAAGAAGGCATGTTCCCCAGCCAGATGTCGCTGGACGAAGGTGGTCGCCTCGAAGAAGAGCGCCGCCTGGCTTACGTTGGCGTGACCCGCGCAATGCAAAAGCTGACGCTGACCTACGCCGAAACGCGTCGTCTGTACGGCAAAGAGGTTTACCATCGTCCGTCGCGCTTTATCGGCGAACTGCCGGAAGCGTGCGTTGAAGAGGTTCGCCTGCGCGCCACTGTCAGCCGCCCGGTGAGCCATCAGCGGATGGGCACGCCAATGGCGGAAAACGATACCGGCTACAAGCTCGGCCAACGCGTGCGCCACGCTAAATTTGGCGAGGGCACCATCGTCAACCTGGAAGGAAGCGGCGAACACAGTCGTTTGCAGGTCGCGTTCCAGGGGCAGGGGATCAAATGGCTGGTTGCCGCCTACGCCAGACTGGAAACAGTTTAATCGGTTTGGCTTTGCCGGATGGCGACGCTGGCGCGCCTTATCCGGCCTACAGACCGGGTAACAATTTGATTTGTAGGTGGGATAAGACCAAGCCGTCACCCGGCTTTCTGTCTGTTAATATTCTGAAATCATAGATAAATAATTCCCCTCTGCTAACCTTTCTGTATAAGGGGAAATTATTACTTTTTCGCCATCCGTTGCGTGTTGACGTCAAAATTTTGCTGGCGTAACATGCGCGCACGATTACGCTAAGAGGACATTCGCCTTGGACACACCCAGTAGATACTGGCTCATTATCCTGTCATCCAGGATCAACTCCTAAGGCTATCCCTTTTTGCTGATAGCCTTCGCGGTTGTCAGCGACCTTCTGTTTTTTCCCGTCGCGCTGAGTCAGGCTGTTTAATGGTCTGAAACCCAATTTGTTTCTGTGTGCCCTCCGAACTGTCCGATAATTTTTTGCATTGGGAGTCCCGGTCATGCTGAGCGCATTTCAACTGGAAAACAATCGTTTAACTCGCCTTGAGGCAGACGAGATCGAGCACCTGGCCAGTTCGGTTTGGGTCGATTTAGTCGAGCCGGATGACGAAGAACGAAACCGTGTGCAAAAGGACTTGGGCCAGAATCTGGCTACGCGCCCTGAACTGGAAGACATCGAAGCATCCGCACGTTTTTTTGAAGACGAAGACGGTCTGCACATTCACTCCTTCTTCTTTTATGAAGACGCCGACGATCACGCGGGTAACTCAACCGTCGCATTTACCATTCGCGAAGGCCGCCTGTTTACTCTGCGCGAGCGCGAACTGCCGGCCTTCCGCCTGTACCGCATGCGTGCGCGTAACCAGGCGATGGTGGATGGCAACGCCTACGAGCTGTTGCTCGACCTGTTCGAAACCAAAATTGAACAGCTGGCGGATGAGATCGAAAACATCTACAGCGACCTGGAAAAACTCAGCCGTGTGATCATGGAAGGGCGTCAGGGCGATGAATATGACGAAGCGCTGTCGACGCTGGCGGAACTGGAGGATATCGGCTGGAAAGTACGTCTGTGTCTGATGGATACCCAGCGCGCGCTGAACTTCCTGGTACGTAAAGCGCGTTTGCCGGGCAGTCAGCTGGAGCAGGCGCGTGAGATCCTGCGCGATATCGAATCCCTGCTGCCGCACAATGAATCGCTGTTCCAGAAGGTTAACTTCCTGATGCAGGCGGCGATGGGCTTTATCAACATCGAGCAGAACCGCATCATCAAGATCTTCTCGGTGGTTTCTGTGGTATTCCTGCCGCCGACGCTGGTGGCTTCCAGCTACGGGATGAACTTTGAGTTTATGCCGGAATTGCACTGGAGCTTCGGTTACCCGGGCGCGATTGTCTTTATGATGCTCGCGGGTCTGGCGCCGTATCTGTACTTTAAGCGCAAGAACTGGCTGTAATAACTGTACTTTATCCGGCCTGCTGCGATGTGCTTTTGTAGGCCGGATAAGCGAAGCGCTATCCGGCAATCCCCTGGCTCCGACGAACCCGTCGTTGCGTATAAATCGCATCCATCACGAAAATCGCCAGCGCCACCCAGATAAACGCAAACGTGACCATTTTATCTGCTCCCGGGACTTCACCGTAGAAGGTGACGGCCAGCAGGAACATCAGAGTAGGCCCGATATACTGGAAGAATCCCAGCGTTGACAGACGCAGGCGGGTTGCCGCGCCGGTAAAGCACAGCAGCGGAATGGTGGTCACGACACCCGCGGCAATCAGCAGCAGATTGAGCGACATGGGGTTTTGCCCCATATGGCTGGTTGAGCTGTCCGCAATACCAAACAGATAGATGGCCGCAACGGGTAAAAGCCACAGGGTTTCGATCAGCATGCCGGTTTGTGCTTCGACGGCAATCTTCTTGCGCACCAGCCCATAGAACGCAAAGCTGAACGCCAGTCCCAGCGCAATTATTGGCAGCGACCCGAAGGTCCACAGCTGTACCAGTACGCCGCAGGCGGCTAACAGTACCGCCAGCCACTGCATGCGACGAAAGCGCTCACCGAGGAATAGCATGCCCAGCACAATATTCACCAGTGGGTTAATAAAATAGCCGAGGCTGGCTTCCAGCATATGGTGATTATTGACCGCCCAAATGAACAGCAGCCAGTTTCCGCCGATGAGCACTGCAGAGAGCGCCAGCATGAAGATCTTCTTTGGCGTTTGTAGCAGCGTTTTGACGCCTGACCACTGGCGGCTGATACTCATCAGTACCACCATAAAGAAAAATGACCAGATGACGCGGTGCGTCAGGATCTCATCCGCCGGAACATAGTAAATCAGCTTGAAGTAGGCGGGAGCGATACCCCAAATAAAATAAGCAGCAAGAGCGAGTAATACGCCCTGCCGCGTTTGTTTAGCATCCATCGGGAAAACTCATTGCAGAAATGTAACAGCAGTTTACCTTTTTTTGGCCACTTACCCCACCATATAAGTGGCGGTTGCGCTGGCAATATAAAGCTGTTCTTCGTTATGCAGTTCCACGCGCGCAACGGCGACTTTATTACCCGCCCGCAGCAGACTGCTGGTGGCGGTAAAGCGGTTCCCTCTCCCAGGGCGCAGGTAATCAACGCGCAAATCGATTGTCCCCATGCGTGACATCCGCTGACGCAGTTCGTCCTCGCTGATCGTTTCATGGCGAGTCAGCGTACTCCCAACGCATACCAGCCCGGCGGCGACGTCCAGCGCCGAGGCGATCACGCCGCCATGCAGAATGCTTTGCGCCCAGTTGCCGACCATCATCGGTTGGTTATTAAAGGCTAATTGAGCAAATTCTTTCTCATAGCGTTCGAGCTCCAGTCCCAGCGCCCGGTTAAACGGCATATGATAGACAAACATTTCACCCACTAACTTCAGCGCTTCCTCAGCAGTAAGTACGGCAGACATACGATCCCTACATCTTAATGGTTAATGAAATGTTGATATTATGCTTATTATTTGTTGTTTTCTACTTTAGGACGGGATAACTAACGAGGAACTCGCTAAGTATGTAGAATACTTGCCAGATAATTATACAATTCATCAATATTTTGGTTCAGGAGAACATGACCGATGCGGGCGATTCTGGGATGGTTACTACCAGCAGTCATGCTGCCGTTGACCGCGTATGCGCAGGAAGCGACAGTGAAAGAGATTCATGATGCACCAGCAGTTCGTGGCAGTATTATCGCCAACATGCTGCAGGAACATGACAACCCTTTCACGCTTTATCCTTATGACACCAACTATCTTATCTACACCAATACCAGCGACATGAACAAAGAGGCGATCAGCAGTTATAGCTGGTCGGAAAATGCGCGCAAAGATGAGGTTAAGTTTCAGCTAAGCCTGGCGTTTCCGCTCTGGCGCGGGATATTAGGCCCAAACTCGGTACTTGGCGGTTCCTATACCCAGAAGTCCTGGTGGCAGCTTTCGAACAGTGAAGAGTCTTCACCGTTTCGTGAAACCAACTACGAACCGCAATTGTTCCTCGGTTTCGCCACCGACTATCGCTTTGCCGGTTGGACGCTTCGTGATGTCGAAATGGGTTATAACCATGACTCCAACGGCCGCTCCGATCCCACGTCACGTAGCTGGAACCGTCTTTATACCCGTCTGATGGCTGAAAACGGTAACTGGCTGGTGGAAGTTAAGCCGTGGTACGTGATTGGTAGCACTGACGATAACCCTGATATCACCAAATACATGGGCTACTATCAGCTGAAAATGGGCTATCACCTGGGTGACGCGGTTATCAGCGTGAAAGGCCAGTATAACTGGAATACCGGCTACGGCGGCGCAGAGCTGGGGGCCAGTTACCCCATCACGAAGCATGTGCGTCTATACACTCAGGTCTACAGTGGTTACGGCGAATCGCTGATTGACTACAACTTCAATCAGACGCGTGTTGGTGTGGGCGTGATGCTCAACGATATCTTCTGATAAGAATTGAGAGTATTTTAATCATTGCAGTTTCTCTCTCAGGCGCTGAAAATAGCGCCTGTTTTTATTTCAGGCTAATGGGGTTAATGTGGCGCAGGCGGAAGTGTTGAATCTGGAAATGGGCGCTAAACAGGTTTTGCAGGAAACCTTTGGCTACCAACAGTTTCGCCCCGGTCAGGAAGAAATCATTGATACCGTGATCTCTGGTCGCGACTGCCTGGTCGTTATGCCGACCGGCGGCGGTAAATCCCTGTGCTATCAAATTCCCGCATTATTGCTAAACGGACTCACCGTTGTTGTTTCTCCGCTGATTTCCCTGATGAAAGATCAGGTCGATCAACTGCTGGCCAACGGCGTGGCGGCGGCGTGTCTTAACTCTACTCAAAGTCGTGAGCAGCAGCTTGAGGTGATGGCAGGCTGTCGTACAGGACTGATTCGCTTACTGTACATTGCGCCAGAACGCCTGATGCTGGATAACTTCCTTGAGCATCTGGCGCACTGGAATCCGGTGCTGCTGGCGGTTGATGAAGCGCACTGTATTTCGCAGTGGGGGCATGATTTCCGCCCTGAGTACGCTGCGCTGGGCCAGTTACGTCAGCGTTTCCCAACCCTGCCGTTCGTGGCGCTGACCGCGACCGCGGATGAGACAACCCGGCTGGACATTGTGCGTTTGCTGGGACTCAACGACCCGTTAATTCAGATCAGCAGCTTTGACCGCCCGAACATTCGCTACATGTTGATGGAGAAGTTTAAGCCGCTCGATCAGCTGATGCGCTACGTGCAAGAGCAGCGCGGTAAGTCTGGCATTATCTACTGTAACAGTCGCGCCAAAGTCGAAGACACCGCCGCGCGCCTGCAAAGCCGCGGCATCAGCGCCGGGGCCTATCATGCCGGGCTGGAAAACGCCGTACGCGCTGAGGTGCAGGAGAAATTCCAGCGTGATGACCTGCAAATCGTAGTGGCGACCGTGGCGTTCGGTATGGGGATCAACAAACCGAACGTACGCTTCGTGGTGCATTTCGATATTCCGCGCAATATCGAATCCTATTACCAGGAAACCGGCCGCGCCGGGCGTGATGGCCTGCCCGCGGAAGCGATGCTGTTTTACGATCCGGCTGATATGGCATGGCTACGCCGTTGCCTCGAAGAGAAAACCGCTGGGCAACTACTGGATATCGAACGGCATAAGCTCAATGCGATGGGGGCGTTTGCCGAGGCGCAAACCTGTCGTCGTCTTGTGCTGCTGAACTATTTTGGCGAAGGGCGTCAGGAGCCGTGTGGTAACTGCGATATCTGTCTTGACCCGCCAAAACAGTACGACGGACTCATGGATGCGCGCAAAGCGCTGTCGACGATTTACCGTGTTAACCAACGCTTCGGCATGGGGTATGTCGTGGAAGTGCTGCGCGGAGCGAATAACCAGCGTATTCGCGAACTGGCTCATGACAAACTGCCGGTCTATGGCATTGGTCGCGAGCAAAGCCACGAACACTGGGTGAGCGTTATTCGCCAGCTTATTCACCTGGGCCTGGTGACGCAGAATATTGCTCATCACTCCGCGTTACAGCTAACCGAAGCCGCGCGTCCGGTGTTGCGCGGTGACGTTGCGTTACAGCTTGCTGTACCGCGTATTGTGGCGCTGAAACCGCGTGCGATGCAGAAATCCTTCGGTGGTAACTACGACCGCAAACTGTTCGCCAAATTGCGTAAGCTGCGTAAAGCCATTGCCGACGAAGAGAACATCCCGCCGTACGTGGTGTTCAACGACGCCACGCTGATTGAAATGGCCGAACAGATGCCGGTTTCAGCGAGCGAAATGCTGAGCGTCAACGGTGTGGGGATGCGTAAACTTGAGCGTTTCGGTAAAGAGTTTATGGCGCTTATTCGCGCACACGTTGATGGTGACGACGAAGAGTAGTCAGCCGGGCAAAAAAGTGCCAGGATGGTGACTCACTGAACTATTCCCCCGCGAGTCATTTTTATGTTAACGCTATTTTTCACCGTTGCGTTGGTGCATATCGTTGCGCTGATGAGCCCCGGTCCCGATTTCTTTTTTGTTTCTCAAACTGCGGTTAGCCGTTCGCGCAAAGAAGCTATGATGGGTGTGCTGGGTATTACCTGCGGCGTCATGGTCTGGGCTGGCGTGGCACTGCTCGGCTTGCATCTGATTATCGAAAAAATGGCCTGGCTGCACACCATTATTATGGTAGGTGGGGGGCTGTATCTGTGCTGGATGGGTTATCAGATGCTGCGCGGCGCGTTTAAAAAACAGGATGTTGCAGCTCCCACTCCGCAGGTGGAGCTGGCGCAGAGCGGACGCAGCTTTTTGAAAGGTCTGCTGACCAACCTGGCGAACCCTAAAGCCATTATCTATTTTGGCTCCGTCTTCTCATTGTTCGTTGGCGACAACGTGGGAACGGGCGCGCGTTGGGGGATTTTTGCTCTGATTATCGTAGAAACGCTGGCGTGGTTTACCGTGGTCGCCAGCCTGTTTGCGCTCCCGAAAATGCGTCGTGGCTATCAGCGTCTGGCGAAGTGGATTGATGGTTTTGCCGGCGCGCTGTTCGCAGGCTTCGGTATCCATCTGATTATTTCGCGCTAAGTTTGTTGCCCGCCTGGGAGTCCCAGGCGGTATGCGGCTTATTGCGCAAGCTTCTGTAGCTCATCCTTCGAAAGGCCGGTCATTTCCATAATCGCGTCGGTATCAAGACCTCGCTTGAGCATCGCTTTCGCCACATCAGTAAGGGCAATGCGTTTGCCCTCTTCACGTAGTTGATCCGCCATTGTCATCAGTTTTTCTCCATGCTGCGGCACCCGCTGTGCCAGCTTATACAATAATGCCTGAACATCTTGTGTATTCCCTGCTTGCACCATGTAGTTTACCAGCACGGTTATTTGTTGTCCGCTCATCTTCTCCAGCATAAACAGACGGGTAAGTTTATCCAGCAGCTGCGCCATGTCGCGCTGGCGAATGTGTTTTTGTACTAATGTCAGCGCTGCCATACTGCGATGCTGCATGATCTCATCATCTGGAATAACCGTCACATCCACCAACGGAAATGGTGTGCTGTAAAGTTGAAGGGCGGTTCCAGAATCCTCAAAGTGATCCAGCCAGTTCATTGAGCCTTGCCATGGGCTTTGCTTGCCATGGTAAAAGAGAACAGGAATAACCAGCGGCAGAGTGTCGTTTCCAGCCTCAAGATGACGCTGCATCGCTGCGATAGCGTAGCGCATCAGGCGAAATGACATGTGCTTATCCGGTGAGCTTTGATGCTCAATGAGCACATGTACATAGCCATGTCCGCTGGTGGTTTCCAGTGAGTAGAGAATATCGCTGAAATAGGGGCGCAGATCGTCCTCCACAAAACTGCCTGATTCCAGACGGAGCGTTTCCAGTTTGCATATTTTGATTAACGAGGGAGGAAGATGAAGTTCGATAAAGTCCCGCGCGGTTTCCACGCGGGAGAGGAAAGTTTTAAATACTGCGTCATGTGGTGTTGTTACTTCCGCCATCGTTCATCATCCGTGAAAAGTGAATATGGCGGCATTCTGGCATTAGCAATCAATGTCTAACAGTGCAGAATGAAAGACTTTTCTCCCTTTGCGGCGAAGTACGAAAAGCCATGTTCAGAGGCTCTTACAGATAGCATTTCATTGCGAGCGACGTTCCATTTGCTAGGCATGCCTTGCCGATGCCAGCAGGGCGCCTATCAGCATAAACAGCGAGCCAAATACTTTGTTGAGCGCCTTCATTTGCTTTGGCCCTTTAATCCAGCCTGCAATGCGTGTGGCCAGCGTCGCGTAACCGATCATCACAATGATATCGACCACGATGGTCGTAACGCCAAGCACCACGTACTGCATCAGCTGCGGTTCCTGCGGCAGGATAAACTGCGGGAACAGAGCGGCAAGAAAAACAATGCTTTTGGGGTTGGTAAGATTAACAAAGACCGCGCGTTTGAACAGGCGGCTGCGCGATTGTGTATTCGCCATGGTGTTCAGATCGATAGCACCTGCTGCCCGCCATTGTTGAATACCCAGCCAAATCAGATAGGCCGCCCCCGCCCACTTCAACACCTCAAATGCGATCACCGAACGTGAAAATAGCGTTCCCAGTCCCACGCCAACCAGAACGATATGAATGCCCAACCCGGTCTGTAAACCCGCAATCGACGCACTGGCACCGCGATATCCGTGGCTGATGGCGGTGGTCATGGTGTTGATTGCGCCAGAGCCTGGGGACAAGCTCAAAATAATAGAGGTCAGCAGGTAGGCGAACCACCATTCAAAGGTCATGAGAAACTCCCGGATTGTCTATTTTTATGC
Organism: Citrobacter sp. A316; assembly: GCF_002042945.1. NCBI lineage: Bacteria > Pseudomonadati > Pseudomonadota > Gammaproteobacteria > Enterobacterales > Enterobacteriaceae > Citrobacter > Citrobacter sp. A316. Next base: position 28,628 of record NZ_MVFZ01000022.1, on the reverse strand, counting down.
CACAATACGCTACTGCCGTTAGGTTGTGTCAGTGACGGCGAAAAAAACGATTTTACTTGGTCAGCGAGGCTGGATACCCGATGTTTCAGCAGCAAAAAGACTGGGAAACAAGAGAAAACGCGTTTGCTGCTTTTTCCATGGGGCCACTGACAGATTTCTGGCGTCAGCGGGAAGAAGCGGAATTTACGGGCGTGGATGATATTCCCGTACATTTTGTCCGTTTTCATGCAGAAAAAAACGATCGCGTCATCGTCGTCTGTCCTGGACGCATTGAAAGCTACGTGAAATACGCTGAACTGGCGTATGACCTGTTTCATTCTGGTTTTGACGTTCTCATTATCGATCACCGTGGTCAGGGGCGTTCCGGGCGTATACTTTCGGATCCGCATCGCGGTCATGTCGATAACTTTAATGACTATGTCGACGATCTAACCGCCTTCTGGCAGCAGGAAGTGCTACCAGGCCCGTGGAGAAAACGCTATATCCTGGCGCATTCAATGGGCGGGGCGATTGCCACGTTATTCCTGCAGCGCCACCCGAATCAGTGTGATGCCATCGCGCTTTGCGCACCGATGTTTGGTATTGTGATGCGCTTTCCCGACTGGATGGTACGCCATATTCTGGACTGGGCTGAAGGGCATCCGCGGATCCGCGAAGGCTATGCGATGGGAACCGGGCGCTGGCGGGCGCTGCCGTTCGGTATGAATGCGTTAACCCATAGTCGACAGCGCTATCGGCGCAATCTACGCTTTTATGCTGATGAGCCGCGGTTGCGCGTTGGCGGTCCCACCTATCACTGGGTACGCGAAGGGATTCTGGCTGGCGAACAGGTTTTGGCTGGCGCGGGAGACGACGCGACGCCGACGTTGCTGATTCAGGCCGAAGAAGAGCGTGTGGTAGATAACCGCATGCACGATCGTTTTTGTGAACTCCGCGCCGCAGCGGGCCATCCTGTAGAAGGGGGTCAGCCGCTTGTCATCAAAGGCGCGTACCATGAGATCCTTTTTGAAAAGGACGCCATGCGCTCAGTCGCGCTTAACGCTATTGTCGAATTTTTCGACAAGCATAACTCATCCAGCGGAACCCGCTTTGCCTAGAGGTTGAATTTTCTTATGTATCAGGTTGTTGCATCTGATTTAGACGGTACGCTGCTTTCCCCCGACCATACTCTGTCCCCTTATGCCAAAGAGACGCTGAAGTTATTGACCGCTCGCGGCGTTAACTTCGTGTTTGCGACTGGCCGTCACCATGTTGATGTGGGACAAATTCGCGATAACCTCGGCATTAAAACCTACATGATCACGTCCAACGGCGCGCGCGTGCATGATTCTGACGGGAATCTGGTGTTTTCGCATAACCTTGATCGTGACATTGCCAGCGACCTGTTTGGCGTAGTGAATGCAAACCCGGACATCGTGACTAACGTTTATCGTGATGATGAGTGGTTTATGAATCGCCATCGTCCGGACGAAATGCGATTCTTCAAAGAGGCGGTGTTTAACTATTCCCTGTTTGAACCTGCATTACTGGAGCCTGAAGGCGTCAGCAAAGTGTTCTTCACCACCGACTCTCACGAAAGGCTGCTGCCGCTGGAGCAGGCGATTAACGCCCGCTGGGGCGATCGCGTCAACGTCAGCTTCTCTACGCTTACCTGTCTGGAGGTCATGGCTGGCGGCGTATCGAAAGGTCATGCGCTGGAAGCGGTAGCAAAAGCGATGGGCTACAGCCTGAAAGACTGCATCGCCTTTGGCGACGGGATGAACGATGCGGAAATGCTCTCCATGGCAGGTAAAGGCTGCATTATGGGCAACGCTCACCAGCGCCTGAAGGATCTGCACCCGGAACTGGAAGTCATTGGTCTTAATGCCGACGATGCCGTGCCACACTATCTGCGTGAGCTGTTTTTGCAATAACGCTATTGTTCGTTAGTTGACCAGTTGTCAACTAAGAACTTCGCTACAATGGGTGTACCTTTTGTTAAGAGACATCCATTGTGGCGTTACTCATCATTACCACAATTCTGTGGGCCTTTTCCTTTAGCCTGTTTGGCGAGTACCTTGCCGGTCATGTCGATAGCTATTTTGCGGTGCTGGTGCGCGTTGGGCTGGCGGCGTTGGTGTTCCTGCCGTTTCTACGTACTCGTGGACACAGCGTAAAAACGATCGGGCTATATATGCTGGTGGGTGCCATGCAGCTTGGCATTATGTACATGCTGAGTTTTCACGCCTATCTGTACCTGACGGTTTCAGAACTGCTGCTTTTTACCGTGCTGACGCCGCTCTACATTACGCTGATTTATGACCTGATGAGCGGACGTCGTCTGCGCTGGAGTTATGCCTTTAGTGCGTTACTGGCGGTGATTGGCGCGGGGATCATTCGTTACGATCAGGTGACCAGCCACTTCTGGACCGGTCTGCTGCTGGTGCAGTTGTCCAATATCAGCTTTGCCATTGGTATGGTGGGCTATAAACGTCTGATGGAGACGCGGCCAATGCCGCAGCACAACGCCTTTGCCTGGTTTTATATGGGCGCCTTTATGGTGGCTGTCGTGGCCTGGTTCATGCTGGGCAATGCGCAGAAAATGCCTGCAACCACGCTACAGTGGGGAATTCTGGTCTTTCTTGGCGTGGCGGCGTCCGGCATTGGTTACTTTATGTGGAACTACGGCGCGACCCAGGTGGATGCGGGCACGCTGGGCATCATGAACAATATGCATGTCCCGGCCGGGCTGTTGGTTAACCTGGCTATCTGGCATCAACAACCTCACTGGCCAAGCTTCATCATTGGTGCGGCTGTGATAGTGGCTTCACTGTGGGTACATCGAAAGTGGGTCGTTCCGCACTCCGTACAAACGGCAGGTGATCGCAGGCGTGATTCCGCGCTGAGCGAATAAACGCTTCTGTGACCGGCTGTCGCTGCTCGCCATCACGCACGGCGGCGTACAGTCGGCTCCACAATCCATCACCCAAGGTCTTGGTCACTACCAAACCCTGGCGTTCAAAACTCTCCACCACCCAGTGCGGTAACGCCGCGATACCCATTCTGGCTGCAACCATCTGAATCAGCAGCAGGGTGTTATCCACGCTTTTCAGCGACGGACTAACGCCTGCAGGCTGCAGGAAATGCCGCCATACATCCAGTCGACTCCGTTGCACCGGGTAAATGAGCAGCGTCTCACTGGCCAAATCTTCTGGCGTGATTTGCGTTTTACTGGCCAACGGATGGTCAGGCGCCAGTACCAGGCGGACTTCAAAATCGAACATCGGCGAGTAGTGCAACCCGCTGCGCGGCAGAATGTCGGAGGTTAACACCAGATCCAGCTCATCCTGCTGTAGCGCCGGTTGCGGATCGAACGTCACGCCGGATTTAAAGTCCATCTCCACCTGCGGCCAGTTAGCACGAAAATTCTCCAGAGCGGGCGTCAGCCATTGAATACAACTGTGACATTCAATCGCGATTCGCAGCCGGGTTTGCTGCGGTTCGTTGCAGGCTTGCAGCGCACGACCAATTTGCGGCAACACCTGATTTGCCAGCTGCAGCAAAATTTCGCCCTGCGGCGTAAAGCGCAGAGGCTGGCTTTTACGGATAAAAAGTCGAAAGCCAAGGCGCTGCTCCAGATCGCTGAACTGGTGAGAAAGGGCGGATTGGGTCTGATGCAACGTCGCCGCAGCGGCTGCCAGAGAACCACTATTCCGCAACGCCTGGAGCGTTTTCAGGTGTTTAATCTCGATCATGAAAGTCCTTCACTTCGGCATGAACAAATTGCGCTTGAGGAATATACAGTAACCGCCAATTATGGATGTGTAAACATCTGGACGTCCAAAACTCGTCATATTTCGGCTTGCAGATGCGTTGGCTTCCTCGCTTACCCCAGTCACTTACTTCAGTAAGCTCCTGGGGATGCGCTGTGTCGCCGCCTTCCTGCAAACAGAACTATTTAGAGTTTTTGCTTCAGATTCAATGAAATAAGAGAGGAAGAAAAATGACAATATTGAATCACACCCTCGGTTTCCCTCGCGTTGGCCTGCGTCGCGAGTTGAAGAAAGCGCAAGAAAGCTACTGGGCGGGAAATTCTTCCCGTGAAGATTTGCTGACCGTTGGTCGCGAGCTGCGTGCCCGCCACTGGGATCAGCAGAAGCAGGCGGGCGTTGACCTGCTGCCGGTGGGTGATTTTGCCTGGTACGATCATGTGCTGACCACCAGCCTGCTGCTCGGCAACGTTCCGGCTCGCCATCAAAATAAAGACGGCTCGGTCGATATCGATACCTTATTCCGCATTGGCCGTGGCCGCGCACCAACGGGTGAACCCGCGGCGGCGGCAGAAATGACCAAATGGTTTAACACCAACTATCACTACATGGTGCCAGAGTTCACTAAAGGTCAGCAGTTCAAACTGACCTGGACCCAACTGCTGGATGAAGTGGACGAAGCGCTGGCGCTCGGTCACCAGGTGAAGCCAGTGCTGCTGGGGCCGGTAACCTATCTGTGGCTGGGGAAAGTGAAAGGCGAACAGTTTGACCGCCTGAGCCTGTTGAACGACATTCTGCCGGTTTACCAGCAGGTGCTGGCCGAGCTGGCGAAACGCGGTATTGAGTGGGTGCAAATTGATGAACCCGCGCTGGTACTGGAGCTGCCGCAAGCGTGGCTGGATGCCTTCAAACCAGCTTATGACGCCCTGCAGGGCCAGGTGAAGCTGCTGCTGACCACCTACTTCGAAGGCGTAACGCCGAATCTGGATACCATTACCGCGCTGCCGGTGCAGGGGCTGCACGTTGACTTCGTGCACGGCAAAGATGATGTCGCCGAGTTGCACAAACGTCTGCCTGCCGACTGGCTGCTGTCAGCGGGGCTGGTGAACGGTCGCAACGTCTGGCGCGCCGATCTCAGCGAAAAATACGCACAAATTAAAGATATCGTCGGGAAACGTAACCTGTGGGTGGCTTCTTCCTGCTCCCTGCTGCACAGTCCAATCGATCTCAGTGTGGAAACCCGCCTTGATGCAGAAGTGAAGAGCTGGTTTGCCTTCGCCCTGCAAAAATGCGGAGAGCTGGCGCTGCTGCGCGATGCGTTGAATAGCGGTGATACGGCGGCAATTGTCGAGTGGAGCGCACCGATTCAGGCTCGTCGTCACTCTACCCGCGTACACAACGCTGCAGTGGAAAAACGTCTGGCGGCAATCACCGCCCAGGACAGCCAGCGCGCTAACGCTTACCCGGTTCGCGCCGAGGCGCAACGTGCCCGCTTTAATCTGCCGGCATGGCCGACTACGACTATCGGTTCATTCCCGCAAACCACAGAAATTCGCGGCCTGCGCCTGGACTTCAAAAAGGGCAACCTGGATGCCGGTAACTATCGCACCGGAATTGCGGAACATATCAAACAGGCGATTGTTGAACAGGAACGTCTGGGTCTCGACGTGCTGGTACACGGTGAAGCCGAGCGTAATGACATGGTCGAATACTTTGGCGAGCATCTGGACGGTTTCGTCTTTACCCAGAACGGTTGGGTGCAGAGTTACGGCTCTCGCTGCGTGAAGCCGCCGGTGGTCATTGGCGACGTCAGCCGCCCGGAAGCGATCACCGTTGAGTGGGCGAAGTATGCTCAGTCGCTGACCGACAAACCTGTAAAAGGCATGCTGACCGGTCCGGTGACCATTCTCTGCTGGTCATTCCCGCGTGAAGATGTGACGCGTGAAACCATCGCGAAGCAGATTGCGCTGGCGCTGCGTGATGAGGTGGCGGATCTGGAAGCGGCGGGTATCGGCATCATCCAGATTGATGAACCGGCACTGCGCGAAGGTCTGCCACTGCGTCGCAGCGACTGGGCGGCGTATCTGGAGTGGGGCGTGGAAGCCTTCCGCATTAACGCCGCTGTGGCGAAGGATGAAACCCAGATCCACACCCACATGTGTTATTGCGAGTTCAACGACATCATGGACTCCATTGCGGCGCTGGATGCGGACGTGATCACCATCGAAACCTCACGCTCTGATATGGAGTTGCTGGAATCGTTTGAAGAGTTCGACTATCCGAACGAAATTGGGCCGGGCGTATACGATATTCACTCGCCGAACGTTCCTAGCGTGGAGTGGATTGAAGCCCTGTTGAAGAAAGCCGAGCAGCGCATTCCAGCAGAACGTTTGTGGGTGAACCCAGACTGCGGCCTGAAAACCCGCGGCTGGCCGGAAACGCGTGCCGCGCTGGCAAACATGGTCAAGGCAGCGCAGAATCTGCGTCAGGCATAATTCGGTGCCCGGGAAGCGCTGACGCTTACCCGGGTTACAGGAAATCGCAATAGTAGTAGGCCCGGCCAGGCGTCGCCGCCACCGGGCAATTAACGTTTATTTCTTCCCACCGTATTGCACGAACCACTCCAGCATTCTCTGCCAGCCGTCTTTCGCGGACTCTTCGTGATAGCTCGGGCGATAATCGGCGTTGAACGCATGTCCGGCATCGGGATAGACCACGATTTCCGCTTTAGCATTGGCGGCGCGTAGCGCCTGGCGCATTGTTTCAACGGTATCTTGCGGAATGCTGGTGTCCTGGCCGCCATAAAGTCCTAAAACGGGGGCGTTAAGATCGGTTGCGATATCAACGGGATGTTTTGGCGAGTTGAGGGTTTTATCACCCACCAGTTTGCCATACCACGCCACCGCCGCTTTTAACTGCGGATTATGTGCGGCATACAGCCAGGTGATGCGTCCACCCCAGCAAAATCCGGTGATCATCAACTGGTGCGCATCTCCTCCGTTGCGGGAGGCCCAGCTGGCGACGTGGTCCAGATCGGCCAGTACCTGAGAGTCAGGCACTTTGGCGACAAGGCCACTGAGCAACGTGGGGATATCGGCAAAGTCATTGGGGTCGCCTTCGCGAAAATAGAGTTCTGGTGCGATAGCCAGATACCCTTCCAGAGCCAGACGACGGCAAACGTCACGAATGTGCTCATGAATACCAAAAATCTCCTGCACGACAATGACTACGGGCAGCAGGCCATCAGTCTGTTTTGGTCGTGCGTGATACGCTGGCATATCATCGCCTTGTGATGGTATGGACGTTACACCGGCGATAATTGCAGTATCCGGGGTGTGAACCGTGGTAGACGTCGGTGGAGATACAGCAGGTGCAAAGCCAGATTGTCGTGTTGTCATGGTATTCTCCGTACCCTTAAATATTCAGCAAAAAAGCGCATTGTTAACTATAGACACATGCAACGAACCACATTGCCTTAAACGGGCTATCTTTTGTGCAGGGCTTCCTTACATCACATCATTTATGTGATGCTCATCACTTTTTGATGGTAATTGAATGCAATTGATTTACATCATAGTGATGACTGTCACGAAAATATGTTTATGCCTTCGGTAAAGTGTGTTTTTGCTTCTTCTGACAAAACCGATTCACAGAGGAGTTTTTATGTCTAAGTCTGATGTTTTTCATCTCGGCCTCACTAAGAACGATTTACAAGGGGCTACGCTTGCTATCGTCCCTGGCGACCCGGAGCGTGTGGAAAAGATCGCCGCGCTGATGGATAAGCCGGTTAAGCTGGCATCTCATCGCGAGTTCACCACCTGGCGCGCTGAGCTGGATGGTAAAGCCGTGATCGTTTGTTCTACCGGTATCGGCGGCCCGTCCACCTCTATTGCCGTAGAAGAACTGGCACAGCTGGGCATTCGTACCTTCCTGCGTATCGGTACGACTGGCGCTATCCAACCGCATATCAACGTGGGTGATGTACTGGTTACCACGGCATCTGTTCGTCTGGACGGTGCGAGCCTGCACTTCGCACCAATGGAGTTCCCGGCCGTTGCGGACTTCGAGTGCACCACCGCGCTGGTGGAAGCGGCGAAATCTATCGGCGCCACCACTCACGTGGGCGTTACCGCATCTTCTGACACCTTCTACCCGGGCCAGGAGCGTTATGACACCTTCTCTGGTCGCGTCGTGAGCCGTTTCAAAGGCTCAATGGAAGAGTGGCAGTCTATGGGTGTTATGAACTACGAAATGGAATCTGCTACGCTGCTGACCATGTGCGCAAGCCAGGGTCTGCGTGCCGGTATGGTCGCGGGTGTTATCGTAAACCGTACTCAGCAAGAGATCCCTAATGCGGAAACGATGAAACAAACGGAAAGCCACGCTGTGAAAATCGTGGTAGAAGCCGCGCGTCGTTTACTGTAATTCTCCCTTCTATTCAAAAAGGCCGACGCGTTCGGCCTTTTTATTTTGCGTAGTACCTCGCAGGAAATTCCTTTTAAACTGGACGTTTATACAGCACAATTCTATTTTGTGCGGGTAAGTCGTTGCTGTAAGGGGGCGTTGTGGATATTTCAATTATGATGAGTGCCGTGCTGGCGTTAGCCGCAGGGCTACTGGTAGGGTGGCTGGCAACAAAAGCGCGCGCCGATCAAATCCGTGCCGACCTCATCGAAGAGCGACGTGAACTGGATATTGCGCTAAGCGCCGCTCGCCAGCAGCTCTCGCAGGAAGCTCACTGGCGTGATGAGTGCGAACTACTCAATAACGAATTACGCAGTCTGCACAGTATCAACACCTCTCTGGAAGCCGATCTTCGTGAAGTCACTACCCGGCTGGAAGCAACGCAACAGCATGCGGAAGATAAAATCCGCCAGATGATCAACAGCGAGCAGCGTCTGAGCGAACAGTTTGAAAACCTGGCGAATCGTATTTTCGAGCACAGCAACCGCCGTGTTGATGAGCAAAATCGCCAAAGCCTGAACAGCCTTCTTGCGCCGCTTCGTGAACAACTGGACGGTTTTCGTCGCCAGGTTCAGGATAGCTTTGGTAAAGAGGCGCAAGAACGACATACCCTGGCACACGAAATTCGTAATCTCCAGCAACTGAATGCGCAGATGGCGCAGGAAGCGGTAAACCTGACGCGAGCATTAAAAGGCGATAACAAAACGCAGGGTAACTGGGGAGAGGTCGTACTCTCGCGGGTACTCGAAGCCTCTGGTCTGCGTGAAGGCTATGAATATGAAACCCAGGTCAGCATCGAAAACGATGCCCGTTCGCGAATGCAGCCTGATGTCATCGTTCGGCTACCGCAGGGTAAAGATGTGGTGATCGATGCGAAAATGACGCTGGTCGCCTATGAGCGCTATTTTAACGCAGAAGATGAATACACCCGCGAAAGTGCATTGCAGGAGCACATCGCCTCAGTACGCAACCATATTCGACTGCTGGGGCGCAAAGATTATCAGCAGCTTCCTGGGCTGCGTACGCTTGACTATGTACTGATGTTTATCCCCGTTGAGCCCGCTTTTTTACTGGCGCTCGACAGACAGCCCGAACTGATTACCGAAGCGCTTAGAAATAACATTATGCTGGTGAGCCCCACCACGCTGTTGGTGGCATTGCGCACGATCGCCAACCTGTGGCGCTATGAGCATCAGAGCCGTAATGCGCAACAAATTGCCGATCGGGCCAGCAAACTTTATGACAAGATGCGGTTGTTTGTGGATGATATGTCGGCAATTGGCCAAAGCCTGGACAAAGCCCAGGATAACTACCGACAGGCGATGAAAAAACTCTCTTCCGGTCGTGGAAACGTCCTGTCGCAGGCAGAAGCGTTTCGTAGTTTAGGCGTGGAAATTAAGCGCGAGATTAATCCTGAGTTGGCTGAGCAAGCTACTACACAGGATGAAGAATACCGCTTGCGCTCGGTCCCTGAGACGCAACAAGATGCGCCTTACCCCGAGGATGAAGCGGTAAATCAGCAATCAAACTAGTCCATTTGGGGTAGTTGAACCCGGCAGAAGGGTAGGGCAAATTGGCCCAATCTGTTACACTTCTCGAACATTTTTTGGATGAGCAGGCACTGAGATGGTGGATAATTCACAAGAAACGACGCACTTTGGCTTTCAGACCGTCGCTAAAGAGCAGAAAGCTGACATGGTGGCCCACGTTTTTCATTCTGTGGCGTCTAAATATGACGTTATGAATGACTTAATGTCATTTGGCATTCATCGTTTGTGGAAGCGCTTCACCATTGACTGCAGTGGCGTGCGTCGCGGGCAAACCGTTCTCGATTTAGCGGGCGGTACCGGCGATCTGACGGCGAAATTCTCTCGCATGGTTGGTGAAACCGGCAAAGTTGTGCTGGCGGATATCAATGACTCAATGCTCAAAATGGGTCGCGAAAAGCTGCGTAATATTGGCGTGGTAGGTAACGTTGAGTACGTTCAGGCGAATGCGGAAGCATTACCTTTCCCTGACAACACGTTTGACTGCATCACCATCTCTTTCGGTCTGCGCAACGTAACGGATAAAGACAAAGCATTACGCTCCATGTACCGCGTATTGAAGCCGGGCGGACGTCTACTGGTGCTGGAATTCTCCAAACCCATCATCGAACCGTTGAGCAAAGCCTACGATGCGTACTCTTTCCATGTTCTGCCGCGTATAGGTTCAATGGTCGCAAGCGATGCCGACAGCTACCGCTATTTGGCGGAGTCCATCCGTATGCATCCCGATCAGGACACCTTAAAAGCAATGATGCAAGATGCCGGGTTCGAAAGCGTTGATTACTACAATCTGACAGCAGGTGTCGTTGCGCTGCATCGTGGTTACAAGTTCTGACAGGAGAGTGGGGATGCCTTTAAAACCCTTAGTAACCGCAGGCGTTGAAAATCTGCTCAACACCTTTCTGTACCGTTCTCCTGCGCTGAAGTCAGCCAGAACGCGTTTACAAGGTAAGGTGCTGCGTGTTGATCTCAAAGGATTTTCAACACCGTTAGTCCTGGTGTTTAGCGAGCGCCAGGTCGATGTGCTGGGGGCATGGGAAGGCGAAGCCGATTGCACCGTAATCACATATGCCAGTGTGTTACCGAAATTGCGTGACCGACAGCAACTCACCACGCTTATCCGCAGCGGTGAACTGGAAGTCCAGGGCGATATCCAGGTAGTACAGAACTTTGTTGCGCTAGCCGATCTGGCGGAGTTGGATCCTGCGGAACTGTTAGCACCCTATACCGGCGATATCGTCGCGGAAGGGGTCAGCAAAGTCTTGCGTGGCGGAGCGAAGTTCCTGTGCCATAACTTTCAGCGCCAGCAGCGCTATGTCGCCGAAGCGATCACCGAAGAGTGGCGCATGGCTCCTGGCCCACTAGAGGTTGCATGGTTTGTAGAAGAAACAGCAGCCGTTGAGCGCGCGGTTGAATCTCTGGCCAAACGGCTGGAAAAACTGGAGGCCAAATGACGCCAGGTGAAGTACGGCGCCTTTATTTCATCATTCGCACTTTTTTAAGCTACGGTCTTGATGAACTCATCCCCAAAATGCGAATCACGCTGCCGCTTCGGTTGTGGCGTTACTCGTTGTTCTGGATGCCCAACCGACATAAAGACAAACCGCTGGGAGAAAGGCTGAGACTGGCTTTACAGGAACTCGGCCCGGTGTGGATCAAGTTTGGGCAGATGCTCTCCACCCGTCGTGACCTTTTCCCTCCGCACATCGCCGATCAGCTTGCGCTATTGCAGGATCGGGTTGCCCCGTTCGATGGGCTTAGAGCGAAAAAACAAATCGAAGAGGCCATGGGCGGACTGCCCGTCGAGGAATGGTTTGATGATTTTGAAATCACTCCGCTGGCATCTGCGTCTGTTGCTCAGGTTCACACTGCGCGATTGAAATCGAATGGCAAAGAGGTAGTGATCAAAGTTATTCGCCCGGACATACTGCCGGTCATCAAAGCGGATTTAAAACTGATCTACCGCCTGGCTCGTTGGGTTCCTCGTCTGCTACCAGATGGGCGTCGCCTGCGACCAACAGAAGTTGTCCGTGAATATGAAAAAACGTTGATTGATGAGCTGAATTTGCTGCGTGAATCTGCGAACGCCATTCAGCTACGACGTAATTTTGAAGATAGCCCGATGCTGTACATCCCGGAAGTGTATTCCGACTATTGCAGTCAGAACATGATGGTGATGGAGCGCATTTACGGTATCCCGGTTTCAGATGTCACCACGCTTGAGAAGAACGGCACCAATATGAAACTGTTGGCCGAGCGTGGTGTTCAGGTCTTCTTTACTCAGGTATTTCGCGACAGCTTTTTCCATGCGGATATGCACCCCGGGAACATTTTTGTCAGTTATGAGCACCCTGAAAACCCGAAATACATTGGTATTGATTGTGGGATTGTGGGTTCTTTAAACAAAGAAGATAAGCGTTACCTGGCTGAAAACTTTATTGCGTTCTTTAACCGCGATTACCGCAAAGTTGCTGAACTGCACGTGGATTCTGGTTGGGTTCCGCCGGATACCAACGTAGAAGAGTTTGAATTCGCCATCCGTACCGTGTGCGAGCCGATTTTTGAAAAACCACTGGCGGAGATTTCCTTTGGTCACGTGCTGTTGAATCTGTTCAACACTGCGCGCCGCTTCAATATGGAAGTCCAGCCTCAACTGGTATTGCTCCAGAAGACGCTGCTGTACGTAGAAGGTGTCGGACGACAACTCTACCCGCAGTTAGATTTGTGGAAAACGGCTAAGCCATTCCTCGAATCCTGGATTAAAGATCAGGTCGGTATTCCGGCGCTCGTTAGGGCATTTAAAGAAAAAGCACCGTTCTGGGTCGAAAAAATGCCAGAAATACCTGAACTGGTGTATGACAGTTTGCGCCAGGGCAAATATTTACAGCACAGTGTTGATAAGATTGCCCGCGAGCTTCACGCGAATCATGTACGCCAGGGACAATCCCGTTATTTATTGGGCATTGGCGCAACATTGTTGCTAAGTGGAACATTCCTGCTGGTAAGCCGCCCTGAGTGGGGGCTTATGCCGGGCTGGTTAATGGCGGGAGGCGTCATAGCCTGGTTGATCGGCTGGCGCAAAATGCGCTGAATTTTTCATCGCCCAAGGCAGGTCGTGTAACGTATACTACGGTCTTATTAATTCATCATCTATGACAGAGGAACATGTATGGGTGGTATCAGTATTTGGCAGTTGTTGATCATTGCCGTCATCGTTGTACTGCTATTTGGCACCAAGAAACTCGGCTCCATCGGTTCCGATCTTGGCGCGTCGATTAAAGGCTTCAAAAAAGCGATGGGTGATGATGAGCCTAAGCAAGATAAAACCAGCCAGGACGCTGATTTTACAGCTAAATCCATCACCGATAAGCAAGGTGAAGTGAAAAAGGAAGACGCCAAAAGCCAAGATAAAGAGCAGGTATAATCCGTGTTTGATATCGGTTTTAGCGAACTGTTATTGGTGTTCGTGATCGGCCTCATTGTTCTGGGGCCGCAACGATTGCCTGTAGCGGTAAAAACGGTTGCTGGCTGGGTTCGCGCTTTGCGTTCCCTGGCAACTACTGTTCAGAATGAACTGACCCAGGAGCTTAAGCTTCAGGAGTTTCAGGACAGCCTGAAGAAAGTAGAGAAAGCGAGCCTGACAAATCTGACCCCGGAGCTGAAAGCGTCAATGGATGAGCTGCGTGAAGCGGCGGAATCGATGAAGCGTTCATACAGCGTGCACGATCCTGAGAAAGCGAGCGATGAAGCGCACACTATCCATAATCCGGTGGTGAAAGAAGGTGAAGCGCAGCGAGAAGGGGTCACCCCTGCCGCCGCTGAAAACCAGGCCAGTTCGCCGGAGCAAAAACCGGAATCCACGGGTGCTAAAACGCCAGAGCAGACGGAAAACACTTCCGCCACGTTGATGGATGCAGAAAAGAAAGCTGCCGCACCTGTTGTCGAATCCTCCCCCTCGTCGAGTGATAAACCGTAAACATGGCTGTAGAAGATACCCAACCGCTCATTACGCATCTTATCGAGCTGCGTAAGCGACTCCTGAACTGCATTATTGCGGTTATCGTGATCTTTCTGGCGTTGGTTTACTTTGCCAACGACATTTACCATATGGTTGCGGCACCGCTGATTAAACAGATGCCGCAGGGTGCAACGATGATCGCCACCGATGTGGCCTCTCCGTTCTTTACCCCTATAAAGTTAACCTTCATGGTGTCGCTGATCCTGTCAGCGCCAGTGATCCTCTACCAGGTATGGGCATTCATTGCGCCTGCTTTGTACAAACATGAACGTCGCCTGGTTGTGCCGCTGCTGGTCTCCAGCTCGTTGTTGTTCTACATCGGCATGGCATTCGCCTATTTTGTCGTCTTCCCGTTGGCGTTTGGTTTTCTGGCTAACACGGCTCCGCAAGGCGTGCAGGTATCGACGGACATTGCCAGCTATCTCAGCTTTGTAATGGCGCTATTTATGGCTTTCGGTGTCTCCTTTGAGGTCCCTGTCGCCATTGTGCTGCTATGCTGGATGGGCATTACGACGCCTGATGATTTACGCAAGAAACGCCCTTACGTTGTGGTGGGAGCATTCGTTGTCGGGATGTTACTGACCCCGCCAGATGTCTTCTCGCAAACGTTGTTGGCGATACCGATGTACTGCCTGTTTGAAGTGGGCGTTTTCTTCTCTCGTTTCTATGTCGGTAAGCGACGTACGCGAGATGAGGACAACGAGGCTGAAGAAGCAAAAGAAGCCGAAGCCACCGAGAAAACAGAAGAGTAAATTCAACCGCCCGTCAGGGCGGTTGTCATATGGGAGGTAGCATGTTTGATATTGGCGTTAATTTAACCAGTTCACAATTTGCGAAAGACAGGGATGATGTTGTGGCGCGCGCCTTTGCTGCGGGCGTAAACGGTATGCTTCTGACCGGAACAAACCTGCACGAAAGCCAGCAGGCGCTGAAGTTGGCGCAACATTATCCACATTGCTGGTCCACGGCTGGTGTGCATCCTCATGACAGTAGCCAATGGCAATCCTCAACGGAAGACGAGATTATCGCGCTGGCAAACCAGTCAGAGGTGGTCGCTATTGGCGAGTGCGGTCTGGATTTCAATCGCAATTTCTCCACCCCGCAGGAGCAGGAACGTGCTTTTGAGGCGCAGTTGCGCATTGCCGTTGAACTGCAGATGCCGATTTTCATGCATTGTCGGGATGCCCATGAGCGTTTCCTGACGCTGCTGGAGCCGTGGCTGGATAGCCTCCCAGGCGCGGTGCTGCACTGTTTTACCGGAACGCGGCAGGAGATGCAGGACTGTGTGGACCGAGGGCTTTATATTGGTATTACCGGCTGGGTCTGTGATGAGCGTCGTGGGATGGAACTGCGGGAACTGCTGCCGTTTATTCCGGTAGAAAGACTACTGATCGAAACTGATGCACCTTACCTACTTCCTCGCGACTTAACGCCTAAACCGACGTCACGGCGCAATGAACCGGCGCACCTGCCACATATTCTTGAGCGTATTGCCCACTGGCGCGGGGAAGATCCTCAATGGCTGTCAGCAACCATTGATGCTAACGTCCGAACTCTGTTCGAAGTGACCTTCTAAACGGCTTAAATTTTTCGAAAGCCGGTATTTTTCACGCTCTGCTTAATCTCTTTATTCAACAGGTTAAGCAGTAGCATGGAACGCGCTTCGCCATCCGGTTCGGTGAAGATCGCTTTTAGCCCCTCAAACGCCCCTTCAGTAATAATCACGCTGTCCCCTGGCTGAGGAGTTTGCGGGTCAACAATACCTTCAGGCTTGTAGATAGAAAGCTGGTGAATAACGGGGGAAGGGACGGTCGCAGGCGTCGCGCCAAAACGGACGAAATGGCTGACACCACGTGTGGCATTGATAGTGGTGGTGTGGATCACTTCCGGGTCGAACTCGACAAACATGTAATTAGGGAATAGTGGTTCACTGACTGTGGTACGTTTACCGCGCACTATTTTTTCCAGGGTGATCATAGGCGTCAGGCAGTTCACCGCCTGTCTTTCCAGGTGTTCCTGGGCTCGCTGAAGTTGCCCACGTTTGCAGTACAGTAAATACCAGGATTGCATAATAACTCTTATCCGCTTGTTCTGGGCGCCAGCATAGCAAAAGCCATACGTTAAGTTAATTATACCCGCCTCAACGCAGGCTGAAACCCAATGGGTATATACTCCCAGGGCTTATATGTATCGCCAGAGTTCACGCTAATTTAACAAAAATACAGCATCCCAATGATGAACGCCGTATAATGAAGCGCTTACGAAGAGGCCATAATGGACGCCATGAAATATCACGATTTACGCGACTTCCTGACGCTGCTTGAACAGCAGGGTGAGCTCAAACGCATTTCAATTGAGGTGGATCCCCACCTGGAGATTACTGAAATTGCCGATCGCACCCTGCGTGCCGGTGGGCCTGCGTTGCTGTTTGAGAATCCGAAAGGCTATTCAATGCCGGTGCTGTGTAACCTGTTTGGCACACCAAAGCGTGTTGCGATGGGAATGGGACAAGAAGATGTCTCGGCGCTACGAGAAGTCGGTAAATTGTTGGCGTTTTTGAAAGAGCCAGAGCCACCGAAAGGATTCCGCGATCTGTTTGATAAGCTGCCGCAGTTTAAGCAGGTGTTGAACATGCCGACTAAGCGGTTGCGCGGTGCACCTTGTCAGCAAAAAATCTACTCAGGCGATGACGTAGATTTAAACCGCATTCCGATTATGACCTGCTGGCCGGAAGATGCCGCGCCGCTGATTACCTGGGGACTCACCGTAACGCGTGGTCCGCATAAAGAGCGGCAGAATCTGGGCATCTATCGCCAGCAGCTGATTGGTAAAAACAAGCTTATAATGCGCTGGTTGTCCCATCGCGGCGGCGCGCTTGATTATCAGGAGTGGTGCGCAGCGCATCCGGGTGAACGTTTCCCGGTTTCAGTGGCGTTGGGGGCAGATCCTGCGACCATTCTGGGGGCCGTAACGCCCGTCCCTGATACATTATCCGAGTACGCATTTGCCGGGCTGTTGCGCGGTACCAAGACCGAAGTGGTTAAATGTATTTCCAACGACCTGGAAGTGCCTGCCAGCGCAGAAATCGTGCTGGAAGGGTATATCGAACCGGGTGAGCTGGCTCCGGAAGGGCCGTATGGCGATCATACCGGCTACTACAACGAAGTAGATAGCTTCCCGGTCTTTACCGTCACCCACATTACCCAGCGTGAAGATGCAATTTATCACTCTACCTATACCGGACGCCCGCCAGATGAACCTGCGGTGCTCGGCGTGGCGCTAAACGAAGTCTTCGTGCCTATTTTGCAAAAGCAGTTCCCGGAAATCGTCGATTTTTATCTGCCTCCGGAAGGCTGTTCATATCGTCTGGCCGTCGTGACGATGAAAAAACAGTACGCTGGCCATGCCAAACGCGTCATGATGGGTGTTTGGTCGTTTTTGCGCCAGTTTATGTACACCAAATTTGTTATTGTTTGCGATGATGACGTCAACGCACGCGACTGGAATGATGTGATTTGGGCAATTACTACCCGTATGGACCCTGCACGGGATACGGTACTGGTAGAGAATACGCCAATTGATTACCTGGACTTTGCCTCGCCGGTTTCCGGCCTTGGTTCAAAAATGGGGCTGGATGCCACAAATAAATGGCCGGGCGAAACCCAACGCGAATGGGGACGTCCGATTAAAAAAGATCCTGAAGTAACTGCGCGTATTGACGCAATTTGGGATGAACTGGCCATCTTTAATGACGGCAAAAGCGCCTGAGGCGCGATCGTTTTGCCTATTGATCCGACAGAGAGAGCGCATGACAACCTTAAGCTGTAAAGTGACCTCGGTAGAAGCTATCACTGACACCGTATATCGCGTTCGTTTAGTGCCAGACGCGGCGTTTTCCTTTCGTGCTGGCCAGTATTTAATGGTCGTGATGGACGAAAGGGATAAGCGTCCGTTCTCCATGGCATCAACGCCGGACGAGCAAGGATTCATTGAGCTGCACGTTGGCGCCTCTGAGCTAAATCTTTATGCCATGGCCGTGATGGACCGCATTCTGAAAGACCGGGAGATCAAGGTCGACATTCCGCATGGCGAAGCCTGGCTGCGTGACGAAGACGAGCGCCCGCTGATCCTGATTGCCGGTGGTACAGGGTTCTCTTATGTGCGTTCTATTCTGCTTACCGCGCTGGCGCGCAATCCAAATCGCGATATCACCATTTACTGGGGCGGGCGCGAAGAGAAGCATCTCTACGATCTCTCCGAGCTGGAAGCGCTGTCAGTGAATCACCCGAATCTGCGCGTTGAGCCAGTGGTGGAACAGCCTGAAGACGGCTGGCGTGGTCGTACGGGAACCGTGTTAACGGCAGTATTGCAGGATTACGGTACCCTGGCGGAGCATGATATCTACATCGCTGGTCGTTTCGAAATGGCCAAAATCGCGCGCGATCTGTTCTGTAATGAACGCAGTGCGCGTGAAGATCGCCTGTTTGGCGACGCTTTCGCGTTCATTTAAGCGCTGTGCGCCGGAGCCCTTCCGGCGCATCATCACCAACCTTACTTCTTCTAACGGGGTGCAAGCCCGGTCTCGTTGTTTCTCTTTTTCACCATATTTTTTAGTAAACATGTATTTTCTATCTATTCATCATAAAACTTAGCTTTTGTGACATGTCTCTTTTTGTTTAGTAAACAAAATTGGCAAACTAGACGCAATCAAATTGCGAGGTGCAAACGAGGAAAACCATGAGGCTCGGACTGGATATTGGCGGGACTAAAATCGAAGCAGTGGTGATTGATAACGCGGGTGAAATTGTTTACCGCGAGCGATGCGCGACACCAAAGCAGAGTTACGGTGATTTTTTCCAGGCCGTGACGGAGATGATTGCTAAGGCCAGACTGGCCGTTAATCAGCCTTTATCGGTTGGCGTTGGGGTGCCTGGCGCGGTGGATAGCGAAGGTTTGATTAAGAATTCGAACATCCTGGCGCTCAATCAGCAGGCCTTTGCTCAAGACCTTGAGCAAGCGTTAGGAATGCCCGTGCCGGTTACTAATGATGCCAACTGCTTTACTTTGTCAGAAGCGATGGACGGTAGTGGGCGTGGGCATAGCGTGGTATTTGGTGTGATTCTCGGTACCGGATGCGGTGGCGGAGTATGCATCGATAACCGGTTGATCTCCGGCCCCAACGCCTGTGCCGGAGAGTGGGGGCATAATGCATTGCCGCGCTACCACGAATCTCAGGACGGGGCTGGAGTGATGTGCTATTGCGGGCAGTTGAACTGTATTGAGAGCTTTATTTCCGGCAGCGGTCTGGAACGCCAGTACCTGAATCACACCGCGCAGCATGTGGGTGTTCCGCAAATTATGCAACGGGTAGAATCGGGTGATGCAGATGCCTGTTTGTTATGGGAACGCTATTGCGATCAACTGGCGCGCGCGTTGGCAAGCATTGTGAATACGCTCGATCCCGATGTTATCGTGCTAGGAGGAGGGGTATCCAATATCGATTTACTGTATTCGGGTTTGCAGGCGCGAGTGGCGCAGTATGTATTTGGTAAGCAGTGCCGCACACCGATCGTTCGGGCCCGCCACGGCGACAGCAGCGGTGTACGTGGTGCGGCCTGGCTGGGGGCACAACAAGCCATAGTAGAATCAATGAGAGTGAAATGACGAAACCTGTACGTATCAGAGATATTGCCGAAGCTTGTGGTGTCTCGGTTGGCGCTGTTTCCCGCGCCCTGAAAGGGCAGCCGGGGCTGCGTGAAGACACCCGGCTGCGCATTATTTCAGTGGCGCAGCAGCAGGGTTATGATTTTTCCCGTCTGCGCACTGACAAGATCAAACGCGTCCTGTTTTTGCTTCACCGCCAGCACAATATCAGCCGGGCATTGCCGTTTTATTCTCAACTACTGCTGGGGATAGAAGATAACTGTCGTGACCATGGTATTGCGCTGAGCTTTCTCTCCATTGGTCCAGGCGACGCGGTGAGTGAGCAAGTGCTGCTGCACCAGCCTGATGCGCTGATCTGTGCCGGATTTTTTGAGCCTGAATTACTTGGCTTGCTGCAACAGATGAAACTGCCGTTGGTGCTGGTGGATCTCTGGGCGCCGGGCTTGCCTTGCGTGAACCCGGATAACACCCAGGGCGGTTATCTGGCTACACAACATTTGATTGCACAAGGTCGCAGCCGTATTGCTTTTCTTGCCAGCACGCTTGCGCACTACAGCATCCGTCAGCGCGAGAAGGGCTACCGTCAGGCATTGTATGAAGCCCGTTTGCTGATGCCGCCAGAGTATGAAGCCATTGCGCCGCCGCTGCTGGATACCGAGCAATCTTTGGTGGAAGCGGTTAATGAATTGCTCAGTCTGCCAGAGCCGCCCGACGCTATTTTTGCCTATAACGATGCGGCAGCGCTGGTTGTGCAACGGGTGTGCGCGCAGCAGGGTATACGTATCCCGGAAGATCTCGCACTGGTTGGGTTTGATGATATCGATGCTGCGGCTTGGTCACATCCACCACTCACTACCATTGCGGTTGATAAACAACAATTGGGGCGTGAAGCGCTGCGTTTATTGCTGGAAGAAAATCAGGAAGAGAATCTGATGTTGCCGGTGCAATTAGTTGTACGCGCCAGTTCAGGGAAATAAAAAAACCCGCCCCTGACAGGCGGGAAGAACGGCAACTAAACTTTCTCTCTTCGCCATTGGCACCATAACTGTGTTGGCTGCGCTCATTCACCCGAATCACTTACTACACGTAAGCTCATCGGGGTTCATTCACTTGCCGCCTTGTTCTGGCACCAATGGCTTTGAGATAACATTTCGTAGGCCGGGCAAGCGAAGCGCCCCCGGCATGCTTTGATTAAACTCGCTCAAATACCGTAGCGATGCCCTGGCCTAACCCGATACACATCGTCGCCAGGCCAAACTGCACGTCTTTGCGTTCCATCAGATTGAGCAGGGTGGTGCTGATACGCGCCCCGGAGCAACCCAGCGGATGACCCAAAGCGATCGCTCCGCCGTTGAGGTTGATCTTCTCATCGATCTGCTCCATCAGCCCCAGATCTTTAATGCACGGCAGGATCTGAGCGGCAAAGGCTTCGTTCATCTCAAACAAGCCGATGTCGCTGGTGGAAAGTCCCGCTTTTTTCAGCGCGAGTTTTGAGGCCGGAACCGGACCATAACCCATAATTGACGGGTCACAGCCAACAACAGCCATCGAACGAATACGGGCACGTGGCGTCAGACCCAGCTCACGGGCGCGACTTTCGCTCATGACCAGCATCGCCGCAGCGCCGTCGGAGAGTGCGGAGGAGGTACCGGCAGTGACCGTTCCGCTAACCGGATCGAACGCCGGGCGCAGGGTGGAGAGCGCTTCAACGGTTGTTTCCGGGCGGATAACCTCATCGTAGTTAAACTGCTTCAGCACGCCGTCGGCATCATGGCCGCCGGTCGGGATGATTTCGTTTTTAAATGCACCAGACTGTGTTGCAGCCCAGGCACGAGCATGTGAACGTGCGGCGAAAGCATCCTGCATTTCACGGCTGATGCCATGCATACGCGAGAGCATTTCTGCAGTCAGACCCATCATTCCCGCGGCTTTTGCCACGTTGCGGCTCATGCCCGGATGGAAATCAACGCCGTGGCTCATTGGTACATGGCCCATGTGCTCCACGCCGCCAATCAGGCACGCCTGAGCATCGCCGGTCATGATCATGCGTGCCGCGTCGTGCAGCGCCTGCATTGATGAACCGCACAGGCGGTTGACCGTGACGGCCGGAACGGAGCGCGGAACTTCCGCCAGCAGCGCGGCGTTACGGGCGATGTTGAAACCCTGCTCCAGCGTTTGCTGCACACAGCCCCAGTAAATATCATCAAGCGCGGATGGCTCCAGCGCAGGATTTCGCGCCAGCAGGCTACGCATTAAGTGTGCGGAGAGATCTTCTGCCCGCACGTTACGAAACGCGCCCCCTTTCGAACGGCCCATTGGGGTACGGATCGCATCAACAATTACAACCTGTTCCATTGTGACTCCTTAAGCCGTTTTCAGGCTGCCAACCGGGCGGGCAGGCTCAACCTGGGGATAATACGGTTCGTTATGGCGCGCCTTATCACGCAGACCGGCCGGAACTTCATACAGCGCTCCGAGGTGTTGATACTGCTGGGCCATATCGAGATACTTCGCGCTGCCGAGCGTATCCAGCCAGCGGAACGCGCCGCCGTGGAACGGAGGGAAGCCCAGGCCATACACCAGCGCCATATCGGCTTCTGCCGGGCTGGCGATAATGCCTTCTTCCAGACAACGCACCACTTCGTTGACCATTGGGATCATCATGCGAGCGATAATCTCTTCATCACTGAAGTCGCGTTTCGGCTGGCTGACTTCTGCCAGCAGATCGTCAACGGTGGCATCCTCTTCTTTCTTCGGCTTGCCCTTGTTGTCTTCTTTATAACGCCAGAATCCAAGACCGTTTTTCTGTCCGAAACGGTTCGCATCAAACAGGGCGTCTATCGCGTCGCGATAATCTTTCTGCATTCGCTGAGGGAAGCCTGCAGACATCACTGCCTGCGCGTGATGCGCGGTATCAATTCCCACCACGTCCAGCAGATAAGCCGGGCCCATCGGCCAGCCAAACTGTTTTTCCATGACTTTGTCGACTTTGCGGAAATCCGCCCCGTCGCGCAGCAGCTGGCTGAAACCGGCAAAATACGGGAACAGCACGCGGTTCACGAAGAAACCGGGGCAGTCGTTGACCACAATTGGCGTTTTGCCCATCTGGCTTGCCCACGCGACAACTTTGGCGATGGTTTCATCCGAGCTTTTTTCGCCGCGAATGATCTCAACCAGTGGCATGCGGTGTACTGGGTTAAAGAAGTGCATCCCACAGAAGTTTTCCGGGCGCTTGAGCGCGCTGGCCAGCTCGTTGATTGGGATGGTAGAGGTATTCGACGCCAGTACGGTGTCCGGGCGTACCTGATCTTCGGTTTCCGCCAGTACCGCTTTTTTCACTTTCGGGTTTTCCACGACAGCTTCAACCACCACGTCCACACGCTCAAAACCGCTATAGTCGAGGGTTGGATGAATAGTAGAAATCACGCCCGCCATTTTCAGACCGTCAATTTTGCCGCGCTCAAGCTGTTTGTTCAGCAGCTTGGCCGCTTCGGTCATGCCCAGCGTTAATGATTTGTCGTTGATATCTTTCATGACAACCGGCACGCCTTTCCAGGCCGACTGGTAAGCGATGCCGCCACCCATAATGCCTGCGCCCAGCACAGCCGCTTGCTTCGGTGCTTCAATATTTTTGGTGAGCTTTTTGGCTTTGGCTTTCACGAACTGATCGTTAAGGAAGATCCCAACCAGCGCGCGAGCTTCACTGGTGTGCGCCAGTGGAACAAAGCTTTTATTTTCCAGATTCAGCGCTTCTTCACGGCCAAAACGGGCCGCTGCTTCAATGGTTTTTACCGCGGTAATCGGCGCGGGATAATGCTTACCTGCCGTCTGTGCCACCATGCCTTTAGCGATGGTAAAGCTCATAGCCGCTTCAATTTTGCTGAGTTTCAACGGCTCCAGCTTCGGCTGACGTTTGGCCTTCCAGTCGAGGTCGCCGCTAATCGCCTGACGTAATACCGCGATCGCGCCATCAAGCAGTTTGTCTTGTTTCACTACGCCATCGACCAGGCCAATTTTTAGAGCCTGCTCAGCACCAACATCTTTGCCTGCCGCAATAATTTCCAGCGCGCTGTCCGCACCCAGCATACGTGGCATACGAACGGAGCCGCCAAAGCCCGGCATAATGCCCAGCTTGGTTTCCGGCAAGCCAATGCGCAGGTCCGGCGTTGCCAGACGATAATCGGTTGCCAGAACACACTCGCAGCCGCCGCCCAGCGCATAGCCGTTTACCGCTGAGAGGGTCGGAACAGGCAGATCTTCGAGGCGATTAAAGACGCTGTTGGCAAAATGCAGCCACTGGCTCAGTTGCTCTTCCGGCACGAGGAACAGTGAAAGGAATTCGGTGATATCGGCGCCAACAATAAAGGCTGCTTTGTTAGAACGCAGCAGCAGCCCTTTTAAATTCGGTTGTTTTTCCAGCACATCAAGCGCATGGCCCAGGCTGGCAACGGTGGCCGTGTCGAGTTTATTGACCGAACCAGGGGCATCGAACACCAGTTCGGCGATGCCATCTTCCAGCCAGTCTAGGTACAGGGTGTCGCCTTTGTAAAGCATGTCAGTCTCCTGAATCCGCAAGGTGATCTGGTCATACCAGATGAATCGAAGTGTGTGTTTTATGTTAATAAAATGCAAATGAATGATTAAAGAAATGACGATTTGATCACGCTCGGCAGAAATCACGCACTCACAAAGCGATGTGCTAAGATGCGGAGACTTGAGGTCAAAAAAACAGAAGGATAGAAAATGGAATCACTGGCCGCACTCTATAAAAATCATATCGTTACCTTACAAGAACGGACACGCGACGCGCTGGAGCGCTTCAAGCTGGATGCGTTACTTATTCACTCAGGCGAGCTTGTTAACGTCTTTCTCGACGATCATCCGTACCCGTTTAAGGTCAATCCGCAATTCAAAGCCTGGGTGCCTGTCACGCAGGTTCCTAACTGCTGGTTGCTGGTGGATGGCGTAAACAAGCCGAAACTGTGGTTCTACCTGCCGGTCGATTACTGGCACAACGTTGAGCCGCTACCCACCTCTTTCTGGACGGAAGAAATTGAGATCATCGCGCTGCCGAAAGCGGATGGTATCGGTAGCCAACTGCCTGCTGCTCGCGGCAATATCGGTTACATCGGCCCGGTTCCAGAACGTGCCCTGCAGCTGGACATCACGGCCAGCAACATCAACCCGAAAGGGGTGATCGACTACCTGCATTATTACCGCGCCTATAAAACGGACTACGAACTGGCCTGTATGCGCGAAGCGCAGAAAATGGCGGTAAATGGACACCGTGCAGCGGAAGAAGCGTTCCGTTCGGGAATGAGCGAGTTTGACATCAACCTCGCTTACCTGACTGCGACCGGTCACCGCGACACCGACGTGCCATACAGCAACATCGTTGCGCTTAACGAGCATGCTTCGGTTCTTCATTACACCAAGCTGGATCATCAGGCGCCGTCTGAAATCCGCAGCTTCCTGCTCGACGCTGGTGCGGAATACAACGGCTATGCAGCAGACCTGACGCGTACCTGGTCGGCGAAAAGCGATAACGACTATGCGCATCTGGTGAAAGACGTTAACGACGAAGAGCTGGCGCTGATTGCCACCATGAAAGCAGGCACCAGCTACGTGGATTATCACATTCAGTTCCATCAGCGTATCGCGAAGCTGCTGCGTAAGCATCAAATCATCACCGATATGAGTGAAGAGGCGATGGTGGAAAACGATCTTACCGGGCCGTTTATGCCGCACGGCATCGGTCACCCGCTGGGCCTGCAGGTTCATGATGTCGCTGGCTTTATGCAGGACGACAGCGGTACCCATATGGCCGCGCCGTCGAAGTATCCTTACCTGCGTTGCACCCGCGTACTGCAACCGGGCATGGTTCTGACCATCGAACCGGGCATTTACTTCATTGAATCTCTGCTGGCACCGTGGCGTGAAGGGCAATTCAGCAAACACTTCAACTGGCAGAAAATTGAAGCCCTGAAACCGTTCGGCGGTATTCGTATTGAAGACAACGTGGTGGTCCACGAAAACAATATCGAAAACATGACGCGGGATTTGAAACTGGCGTAATGGACAGTTGGTTAATCCCTGCGGCGCCGGTTAGCGTCGTTGAAGAGATCAAAAAAAGCCGCTTCATTACGCTGCTCGCCCATACGGACGGCGTAGAAGCGGCAAAGGCGTTTGTTGAGTCAGTCAAAGCGGAACACCCGGACGCCCGCCACCATTGCGTGGCGTGGGTGGCGGGTGCGCCCAATGACTCGCAGCAGCTGGGATTTTCAGACGATGGCGAACCGGCGGGTACGGCAGGTAAACCGATGCTCGCGCAGCTGATGGGGAGCGGCGTCGGCGAGATTACCGCTGTAGTCGTGCGTTACTACGGCGGTATCCTTCTCGGTACTGGAGGATTGGTAAAAGCCTACGGTGGCGGTGTGAATCAGGCGTTGCGCCAGTTAACGACACAGCGCAAGACGCCATTAACCGAATATACTTTGCAGTGTGAGTACGGTCAGCTGGCAGGCATTGAAGCCTTGCTGGGGCAGTTTGACGGTAAAGTCGTTGCCAGTGATTACCAGGCTTTTGTTCGGCTCAGGGTGGCGCTTCCTTTTGCCAAAGTGGATGAGTTTTCGGCAAAACTGGCGGATTTTAGTCGTGGTTCATTGCAATTGTTAGCGATTGAAGAATAATCCCCACCTCATTTTAAAGAACTAAGGAAGCGGCAGAGATGCATTTTCGCGCCATCACCCGAATCGTTGGACTACTGGTCATCTTATTCTCGGGGACAATGATTATCCCTGGACTGGTAGCGCTCATCTACCGCGATGGGGCAGGGCGTGCATTCACCCAAACTTTCTTCGTTGCTCTGGCGATCGGCTCCATGCTGTGGTGGCCAAACCGTAAAGAGAAGGGCGAGCTGAAATCGCGCGAAGGATTTCTGATTGTCGTTTTGTTCTGGACCGTTCTGGGCAGCGTGGGTGCGCTACCGTTCATCTTTGCGGAAAGCCCTAACCTGACGATAACCGACGCTTTTTTTGAATCCTTTTCCGGATTGACCACTACAGGTGCGACGACGCTGGTGGGGCTGGATTCATTGCCACACGCGATTCTCTTTTATCGCCAGATGCTGCAATGGTTCGGCGGGATGGGGATCATCGTGCTGGCGGTGGCTATCCTGCCTATTCTTGGCGTGGGTGGGATGCAGCTCTATCGTGCAGAAATGCCGGGGCCGCTGAAAGATAATAAGATGCGCCCGCGTATTGCCGAAACGGCGAAAACGCTGTGGCTTATCTATGTATTGCTGACGGTGGCGTGCGCGCTGGCGCTATGGTTTGCCGGGATGCCCGCGTTTGACGCCATTGGGCACAGTTTTGCCACGATCGCCATCGGTGGTTTTTCCACACACGATGCCAGCGTGGGGTATTTCGACAGCCCCACAATTAACACCATCATTGCTATCTTCTTGCTGATCTCCGGTTGTAACTATGGTCTGCACTTCTCTTTATTAAGTGGGCGTAGTCTGAAGGTTTACTGGCGCGATCCGGAATTCCGCATGTTTATCGGCGTGCAGTTGACGCTGGTGGCAGTCTGTACGTTGGTGCTGTGGATACACAATACCTATGGCTCGGCGCTCACGACGATCAACCAGGCCTTTTTCCAGGTGGTATCGATGGCGACGACAGCCGGGTTTACCACGGATAGTATTGCCCGCTGGCCGCTGTTCCTGCCAGTGCTGTTGCTGTGTTCTGCTTTTATCGGCGGCTGTGCCGGGTCGACGGGCGGTGGTCTGAAGGTGATTCGTATCCTGCTGCTGTTTAAGCAGGGTAACCGCGAATTGAAACGACTGGTCCATCCGAATGCGGTTTACAGTATCAAACTGGGTAACCGTGCGTTGCCGGAGCGAATCCTTGAAGCAGTGTGGGGATTTTTCTCTGCCTATGCGTTGGTCTTTATTATCAGTATGCTGGCGATTATTGCGACCGGTGTTGATGACTTCTCCGCGTTTGCCTCCGTTGTGGCAACGTTGAATAACCTGGGGCCTGGACTGGGGGTTGTTGCCGACAACTTTGCCAGTATGAACCCTGTGGCAAAGTGGATCCTGATAGCCAATATGCTGTTTGGTCGTCTGGAGGTCTTTACTCTGCTGGTGCTCTTTACCCCTACCTTCTGGCGTGAATAATGGAGTAACACGTGAAAACACTGATTCTTTTTTCTTCCCGGGACGGACAAACGCGTGAAATCGCTGAATATCTGGCTTCTGAACTCAAAGAGCTGGGCGTTTGGGCAGATGTTGTTAATTTGCATCGTACCGCGGAGCCGGACTGGCAAAATTATGACAGCGTGGTGATTGGTGCCTCGATTCGCTATGGTCATTACCATGCTGCTTTTCAGGAGTTTGTGAAAAAGCATGCCACACGGCTGAATTCGATGCCGAGTGCGTTCTACTCCGTAAACCTCGTTGCTCGTAAACCGGAGAAACGTACGCCGCAAACCAACAGCTATGCGCGTAAGTTTCTGATGAGTTCGCCGTGGCGACCAGACCACAGTGCAGTCATTGCGGGTGCTTTACGGTATCCCCGCTATCGCTGGTATGACCGCGTTATGATCCAACTGATAATGAAGATGTCAGGCGGTGAAACAGATACGAATAAAGAAGTGGTGTATACCGATTGGGAACAGGTTGCGAGATTCGCGCGGGAAATCGCCCAATTAACCAACAAAGCGTTGTTAAAATAAGCGCAAAGAATAAAAAATACGCACTCGGAAGATTATTTTAAATTTCCCCTTGTCAGCCTGAAATAACTCCCTATAATGCGCCTCCACTGACACGGAACAACGGATTACAAGCCGCCGGGTCAGCGGGGTTCCACTGAGAACTTCGGCGAAGGAAGCGAAATTAAATGCTTGACTTCGTAGCGGGATGGCGTAATATGCACACCCCGCGCCGCTGAGAAAAAGCGAAGCGGCACTGCTCTTTAACAATTTATCAGACAATCTGTGTGGGCACTCGAAGATACGGATTCTTAACGTCGCAAGACGAAAAATGAATACCAAGTCTCTGAGTGAACATACGTAATTCATTACGAAGTTTAATTCACGAGCATCAAACTTAAATTGAAGAGTTTGATCATGGCTCAGATTGAACGCTGGCGGCAGGCCTAACACATGCAAGTCGAACGGTAGCAC
>NZ_MVFZ01000021.1:0-91532 GCF_002042945.1 Citrobacter sp. A316 | reverse complement strand
TCATATTAGATATGATTTTCTATAAAATAGTAAATATCATATCTGATATAATATCTATCGAAAATAAAAGCAATCATATTAGTTGTGTGATTTAATTTTCTGTGCCAACAGGAGCTTACGAATGGCATAATCCAATACCGTTTTCTCTCAACGATGCGCAGCTGACGGCTGAACACTCGATGGCATCCATGCTTTGCGTGACGGAGTGCGTATGTATCAGACAAAAAAAGAGCGGATGCGGCGTTTCTGCTGTAATTCGTTCAGGTACGTACAGGATAGATCGGTATATGTAATGCAGAACAGATTAAGTACGCCCCCTTGAGCAGTTTGACCTGATAATCAGGATATAAATATGACGTCCCACATGAAGATACGGCAGCCTTCTCCGCTGCAGCGAAGAATACTTATTGTGCTGGCAGCCCTCGATGCGAAGCATCCCGGGCCAGTGGCCACTCGGGATATAGAGAAACTACTGGGGAAGGATGGAACTGTCCCGGTTTACGGGCCTAATCTCAGGGCCTCATGCCGTCGAATGGAAACCTCAGGCTGGTTGCGCACCCTGCGCGCGCCGAACCTTAGGCTGGCTGTTGAGCTGACTGAGGCAGGTTATAAGCTTGCCGCCCCACTACTGACGGCCGAGCAGGAGCGCGTCCACGCTGAACAGCGTGCGACGGAAATCAGAGTTCTGCCTCTGGTCCCGCTCAGTGAGACCGCTAATGCAGACGGTAGTCGTGACGATCTCCCGGTAGAACTGAACGGTACCTGGCACATGGTGTGCCGTAGCGATTATGTTATTCGTATCGACGGGAGCACCTGCATGCAGCTGTGGAACGCAGCGGGTCTGGTCACTCGCCTGGCTGACGATCCCCTTCAGATCGCGCAGTGGCTGCAGGCCTGCCATGATGCCGGGATAAACATCCGGATACAGATCAATGAAAGCGGTACACCTGATGAAGGAACAATGGAAGGTACAGAGCCGTCTGATCGGACTGACACATGGTTCTGCCAGTTGGATGGCGCGCTGCGGGCGGAGGGGATCACAGGACTGAATGAGGATATCAGACAGGCAGTTATAATGCCAGGCGAGGATTTGCGCGCCCTGTCGGCACCGGCACGCCTGCTGCACGTTTTGCGCGATAGTCTGGATGCGTTCCCGCTCATGGGGGACGGATATGAGGAAAACACTGAAACCGCGCTGGCTGACCTGCTTGCCCGCGCAGGGTTCACCGCCGTCCAGGCTGAAGAACTGCAGCTGCATCTCCGCTGGTCGCTGACGAGTGAAGACGGGTTCTCCAGCTCCCTCCGAAAAAATGACAACGATAAGGAAACAGAATGACGCCAGATATAAGAAGGCCTTATTGATGCTCCGAAAAATTAGTCAGTATTTCTGACAGGTGCTCACTTCGGTGGCAGGGCAACGTATCGTCTCTGTCATGGTGACCGATGTGGCTCGCGATGAACGCATACTAGGAGGCAGTATGGATGTGAAATTGTTGTGTTCTTAGCGTGAAATGTTGCTGGTAGTAACTGTATAGTTGCCTGTATACCATTGTCTTTATCTGGCTCAGACGTACTTTCTGACTGGCTCTACCTTTTTAGCGGCATCAAATTGGTCTTAAATCAGGGATGTAATTGCCACCAACAGACATGATGCAAGTTGCGGATCGACAGGGGCATCCAGAATAGCTGGGAGCTTACTGATATGTTCTTTAATTGTTCTTGAGACATCCATAGACTTTATTGCGTCAGCATATATTTTATTTTTTACTAAGTATAGAGATAGCCTGATACTATCAGGCTATCTCTATACTTAGTAAGCAGAACCGGACAGAATGTCCAGTGAAGTGTGAGACGGCTGTATTATAAATAAATCTTATACCACATTCTGGTTTTACAGACTGTTATATATCACGACGATCCCTAGTATATATTCAAAGTTGTGAACGTAATTTTTTCAAGGAAAATACCATCTTAATATTCTTCTAAATAAGAAGAATATTTCGTAATCTATAACTTTGTTGTAAGGTAGTTTTCCTCTGTTACGTTTTCTTGTTAGATCCTGTACTGAAACTAATACAGCGAATGACAATGAGTTTTTTTCGACCCCACGTCAGATGCACATTTTAACATATTTATAGTGTTGGAAAATAACTTTTATTTCGTCATAAAATAAATTATGCACGAGATGATAAAATTATAACAATTTGCAGTTCAGTGTCTTTCAGGGTATATCCGGTATCCGGATGTGCCTTTATACTGACGACAGGAAACTGAGTTTACTTACTTACCTTTCAAAAGTGAAAGGTCATCGCAGAACGCTGTTTATAGGCGGACTGGCAGAAGAGGCGGTTGACAAAATTAAGATGAATGAGTGATGGAGTACCCTTATGAAATTAAAGCATTTGTCCTGTATAATCCTTGCCTCACTGGCCATGGGTTCATTTTCTGTAGCTGCTGATAATAAATCAGCTATTTATTTCAATACCACTCAACCCGTAAATGATCTGCAGGGTTCGCTGGCCGCCGAGGTGAAGTTCGCACAGAGCCAGATTATACCCGCCCATCCTAAGGAAGGGGAAAGTCAGCCGCACTTGACCAGCCTGCGGAAAACTCTGCTGCTTGTTCGTCCGGTGAAAGCCGATAATAAAACTCCTGTACAGGTGGAAGCCCGTGATGATAATGACAAACTTCTCGGTACGTTAACACTTTCTCCTCCTTCGTCACTACCGGATACCGTCTACCATCTGCAGGGCGTTCCGGCTGGAGGTATCGATTTTGTCCCTCTCAATGGAACAAAAAAGCTTATTAATACGTTTGCTGA
Organism: Citrobacter sp. A316; assembly: GCF_002042945.1. Lineage (NCBI taxonomy): Bacteria > Pseudomonadati > Pseudomonadota > Gammaproteobacteria > Enterobacterales > Enterobacteriaceae > Citrobacter > Citrobacter sp. A316. The sequence continues at coordinate 88,711 of NZ_MVFZ01000021.1, read as the reverse complement.
AGTCAAAAAACTCAGTGACACCAGCGGGAGTTCCATTAAAAGCTATCTGGCAAATAATGCTCTTGTGGAGATCCAGACTGCGGATGGTAGCTGGGTAAAAGATATTTATCTGCCGCAGGGGGCTGGGCTGGAAGGCAAGATGGTGCGCTTTGTTTCGTATGCAGGCTATAACTCAACGGTGTTCTATGGCGGCCGTAAGGTCACGCTCTCGGTGGGTAATACCCTGCAGTTTAAGTATGTAAACGGTCAGTGGTTCCGCGAGGGTGAGCTGGAGAATAACCGTATAGCTTATGCGCCGGATACATGGAGTGCTGAACTGCCTGCGCACTGGATCGCGCCTGGGCTTAACTTGGTGGTTAAGCAGGGCAACCTGAGCGGCCGCCTGAGTGATATTAAGGTTGGTGCACCGGGTGAGTTGCTGTTGCATACCATTGATATCGGGATGCTGACTTCTCCCCGGGATCGCTTTGATTTTGCCAAAGACAAAGAGGCGCACCGGGAATATTTCCAGACCATCCCGGCCAGTCGCATGATCGTCAACAATTATGCTCCGCTTCATCTGAAGGAAGTTATGTTACCCACCGGTACATTGCTGACAGACGCGGATCCAGGTAACGGGGGATGGCATGCAGGTACTATGCGTCAGAGTATTGGTAAGGAGCTGATCTCTCACGGTATCGATAATGCCAACTACGGTATTAACAGCACAGCTGGTTCGGGGGAGGGCAGCCATCCTTATGTGACTGCACAGCTGGCCGCGCACACAAGCCGCGGTAATTACGCCAATGGAGTACAGGTGCACGGTGGTTCAGGAGGCGGGGGAATTGTTACCCTGGACTCTACGCTGGGTAATGAGTTCAGCCACGAAGTCGGGCATAACTTCGGTCTGGGTCATTATGTGGATGGCTTCAGGGGCTCCGTTCATCGTAGCGCTGACCAGATCAACTCGGCATGGGGTTGGGACAGCGATAAAAAACGCTTTATGCCTAACTTTTATCCGACCCGGACGAACCAGAAAAGTTGTCTTGACGGACAGTGTCAGGAGCCGTTCGAAGGCCGCAAGTTTGGTTTTGACGCCATGGCGGGAGGCAGTCCCTTCTCCGACGCGAACCGTTTCACGATGTATACCCCTAATTCATCGGCAATAATCCAGCGCTTCTTTGAAAATAAAGCTGTGTTCGATACCCGTTCCTTCACCGGTTTCAGCAAGTGGAATGCAGACACGCAGAAAATGGAACCGTATAAACACACGATTGACAGGGCTGAGCAGATTACGGCTCCCGTCAGGGATCTGAGTGAAAACAAAATGGCTGAGCTGATGGCGGAGTACGCCGTCGTCAAAGTACATATGTGGAACGGCAATTGGACCAGGAATATCCATATCCCTGCGGCATCTGCAGAGAATAAAGGCCGTATCCTGAGCATCAACCATGAGGCCGGTTATAACAGTCATCTGTTTATAAACGGCGGCGAAAAGATAGTTTCCCAGGGTTATAAGAAGAGCTTTGTTTCCGATGGTCAGATCTGGAAAGAACGTGACGTGGTTGATACCCGCGAAGCGCGTAAGCCAGAGCAGTTTGGCGTTCCGGTGACGACCCTGGTGGGTTATTACGATCCAAAAGGCACCCTGTCAAGCTACATCTATCCTGCGCTGTATGGTGCTTATGGCTTCACTTATCCCGATGACAGTCAGAACCTGTCCGGCAACGACTGCCAGCTGCAGGTGGATACGAAAGAAGGGCAGTTGCGATTCAGACTGGCTAATCACCGGGCTAACAGCACTGTAATGAACAAATTCCACATTAACGTGCCAACAGAAAGCCAGCCCACTCAGGCAACGTTGGTCTGTAATAACAAGGTACTGGATACTAAATCGCTCACACCTGCGCCAGAAGGTCTGACCTATACCGTAAATGGACGGGCTCTTCCAGCAAAAGAAAATGAGGGATGTATCGTTTCCGTGAATTCAGGTAAGCGTTACTGTCTGCCGGTTGGCCAGCGGTCAGGATACAGCCTGCCTGACTGGATTGTTGGCCAGGAGGTCTATGTCGACAGCGGGGCTAAAGCGAAAGTCCTTTTGTCTGACTGGGACAACCTGTCCTATAACAGGATTGGTGAGTTTGTGGGTAACGTGAATCCTGCTGATATGAAAAAAGTCAAAGCCTGGAGCGGCGAGTACCTGGATTTCAGCCGACCCAGATCGATGAGGGTGGTCAGTAAGTAATCCTGCAGACGGAGCGGCCATCTTGGCCGCTCCGGTAACACATTCGTCCCGTTAATCAAAACCGAAAGTGGCTCTCAACGTTGTATGTCGTTACTTCGTCCATCTCGGGGAGACTGGGTGTTATTCATGAAAGATATCGCACGCAGAATGCTGACACCGAACCGGCTGTTGTGCGTGGTTTTATTCATTACTGGGTATCAACTGGTTACCCTCATACGCCACTTATGGCCGCCACAGGTACCACCGGCGTCCGATTTATCCCGTGTAGCCGCAGCAGAAACGGCGGTAACCGGTAGCCACACTGAGGAAAATTTTGTGTTTACTGTATTTGGTACAGCATCCTCGTCGACACCGGAGCGGGGAGCGCAGGAAACGACTTCTTCACTGTCTGATCTTCCACTTTCAGTGCTTGATCTCGACGTGACAGGTATCCTTTGCAGTTCGGTTGCCGAGAATTCGATTGCCATTATTATACAGAATAGCAGGCAGTACAGTCTGGGCGTCGGTGAAAAAGTACCCGGTTACGATGCCACGATTAGTGCTATTTTTGGCGATCATATTGTTATTAACTACCAGGGAAAAAATGCCACGCTGCCGCTGCGATATGATAATCCGGTAAGAAAGAAAGCACAGGACGATAATAATTTAACGGCTGGAATAGTGACGGCCCGAGGTGACTCCCAGCCCAAAAATGTTTTGGATATTATGAGTATTTCACCCGTTACGGTGAATAATACATTAAACGGCTTTCGCCTGAATCCAGGTAAGGACAGTTCGTTATTTTATAATGCCGGGTTGCAGGATAAGGATCTGGCCGTATCACTTAATGGTTCAGATCTACGTGATGACAGGCAGGCGCAGCAAATAATGAAACAATTGCCAGAACTTAATGAAATAAAAATAACCGTCGAGCGGGATGGTCAGCTGTATGATGCTTTTATTGCTGTGGGAGAGATCTGATTGTTCAGGAAATGGTTGAATGGGTGCTTACCTGTATTTGTGCTCACAACAACAATTCTGGGAGCCATTCCGGGATGGGGGGCTGAATTTTCTGCCAGTTTTAAAGATACCGATATTCAGGAGTTTATTAACACCGTCAGCAAAAATCTGCACAAAACGGTCATTATTGATCCCGACGTTCAGGGGACCATCACCGTACGCAGCTACGATAAGCTGAGCGAGGAACAATATTATCAGTTCTTTCTCAGCGTACTGGATGTGTATGGTTTTGCCGTGGTCGATATGCACAACGGCATACTGAAAGTGGTGCGCTCAAAAGATGCCAAAACGGCGGCGGTGCCGGTAGCCAGTGATGCCAGCCCCGGGACCGGCGATGAGGTTGTCACCCGGGTTGTACCCGTCAGTAACGTGGCGGCAAGGGACCTAGCCCCCCTGCTGCGCCAACTCAATGATAATGCCGGCGCAGGAAGCGTGGTGCATTATGAACCCTCTAATGTTCTGTTGATGACAGGCCGCGCTGCCGTGATCAAACGACTGATGGAGATTGTCGAACGGGTGGATAAAGTGGGCAACCGTAGCGTTGTCAGTGTACCGCTCACCTACGCTTCCGCAACGGACGTGGCCAGACTCGTCACGGAACTGACTAAAGAAAGCGATAAGACTGCCATGCCCGCCTGGATGACGGCGAAGCTGGTTGCCGACGAGCGGACAAACTCAGTCCTCGTCAGCAGCGAACCAGTCTCCCGCCAGCGTATCATCGCCATGATTAAGCAGCTGGATCGAGAGGAGGAGGTTCAGGGTAATACGAAAGTAATATACCTGAAATATGCGAAAGCGAAGGATTTAGTAGAAGTCCTCACGGGGATCAGCAGCAGTATTGACAACGATGCCAAAAAGAGCCCGTCAGCGGAAGCCCTGCGCAAAGGGGTGACGATTAAATCCCATGAACAAACCAATGCCCTGATCCTGACGGGGGCACCTGACGTCATCCGTGACCTGGAAAATGTCATTTCGCAGCTGGATATTCGTCGTTCTCAGGTCCTGGTGGAAGCCATCATTGCTGAAGTGCAAGATGCTGATGGGCTGAATTTAGGCATCCAGTGGGCGAATAAACATGCAGGCGTAACACAGTTCACCGGTACCGGATTGCCCATCACCACGATAGGACAGGCTCGTCAGAACGGCACCGTTGACAACGATAAGAGCAACGCTCTGAGTGCTTTTAACGGTATTGCTGCGGGATTTTACCAAGGTAACTGGGCGATGCTGCTGACGGCACTCTCTACAAGCAGCAAGAACGATATCCTTGCAACCCCCAGTATTGTCACGCTGGACAATATGGAGGCGACATTTAACGTTGGTCAGGAGGTCCCGGTCCTTTCGGGCTCACAGACCACCTCCGGAGACAACATTTTTAACACGGTTGAGCGTAAAACGGTGGGGATCAAACTCAGGGTTAAACCTCAAATCAACGAGGGCGATTCCGTATTACTGGAAATAGAACAGGAAGTGTCCGGTGTGGCGGATAGCGCTGCAGGCACTACAGCTGATCTGGGGGCAACCTTCAATACTCGGACGGTGACTAATGCCATGCTGGTAGGGAATGGCGAAACGGTGGTTGTCGGCGGGTTACTGGATAAGTCGATAAGGGGGAGTGAGAGTAAACTGCCGCTGCTAGGGGATATCCCACTACTGGGGCATCTTTTTCGCGCGAAAAGTGAACTGACAGCCAAACGTAACCTGATGTTGTTCATCCGGCCTACCATTATTCGCGAGCGCGACGGATTCCGCCGTGCGTCGGCCGAAAAATACCAGTCATTTAATCAGGAGCAGGTGCAGTCGCGCGGCAAAGACATAACTTCGCTGACGCTGAAAGAGGAACAGCTCAGGTTATCGCCCGCTCGGGACGATACAGCTTTCCGGAAGGCGAAGGCTGCGATAGCTGCGTTTTATCTGCAGGAAACTCAATGAGCAGAGCAGTACAGAACGTCAGTGAATCCCGTCCTCTGCTGCCTTTTCCCTTTTCCCGAACGCAGCGAATCTTGTTGTTGCGTGACCAGGAGGGAGACCGGGTGTTCTGCATAGCGGACACGCCTGCCAGTGCCCTGCTGGAAGTGCGCAGGGTAGCTGAAGGACCTATGACCGTCACCACTTTGTCGGCGGAAGAATTTGAAAAAAAACTGGTGAGCAGTTATCAGCGTGATTCTGATGAAGCGCGACAGATGATGGCGGAGATTGGTAATGAAATGGATTTTTATACCCTGGCCGGGGGTTTACCTGACAGTGAGGACTTACTGGATGCGAATGACGATGCGCCGGTCATCCGCCTGATTAACGCCATGTTGACGGAGGCAATTAAAGAGAAAGCCTCCGATATTCATATTGAAACGTACGAACGCCATCTGCAGGTTCGCTTTCGCATCGACGGCGTTCTGCGGGAGATCCTCAGTTTACAGCGACATCTGGCTTCGTTACTGATTTCACGCATCAAAGTCATGGCTAGGCTGGATATTGCTGAAAAACGCATCCCCCAGGATGGCCGTATGGTGCTACGTATTGGCGGTCGGGCGGTGGACGTGCGTGTTTCAACGCTGCCTTCGAACTATGGCGAACGCATTGTACTGCGTTTGCTGGATAAAAACAGCGTCAGTCTCGATCTTGCCACCCTTGGCATGTCGCCGCAAAACCAGCGGCACATCGATGCGCTGATCCGCCGGCCCCACGGCATTATTCTGGTGGCCGGTCCTACCGGGTCGGGCAAAAGCACGACGCTGTATGCCGCATTAAGCCGGCTGAATGCCCGGGATCGCAACATCATGACAGTCGAGGATCCTGTCGAATACGAACTTGACGGTGTTAGTCAGACCCAGGTCAACCCGAAGGTGGATATGACCTTCGCCCGGAGCCTGCGCGCAATTTTACGTCAGGATCCGGACGTGGTGCTGGTGGGGGAGATCCGTGACAGTGAAACCGCCCGGATTGCCGTGCAGGCCTCGCTGACTGGGCATCTTGTGTTGTCAACATTACATACCAACAGTGCAGCAGGGGCGCTGTCGCGTCTCCAGGACATGGGTATCGCTCCCTTTCTCCTTTCCACGTCATTACTGGCTGTTCTGGCCCAGCGCCTGGTTCGCACGCTGTGCCCGCACTGTCGTCAGCCCTGTCAGGTCGGTACTGAGCTGGCGAGGGACATGGACATTTCCCCGGGAACGACGATCTGGCAGCCTGCCGGGTGTCAGCAGTGTAATTTTAGTGGCTATCACGGACGAACCGGGATCCACGAACTGTTGCTGATTAACGATCGCATCCGGACGGCAATCTGTCAGGGGGAAGGTGAGCTGGGTATTACTCGCCTGGCAGGGAGCAGCTATCAGACGCTGCGTGGCGACGGGCGACATAAGGTGCTTGCCGGTGAGACCAGTTGGGAGGAGGTAATTCGCGTCACTGAAAGCAGGCTGCAGGAAGAAGAATGACATGGCGTTATTTCATTATCAGGCGACAGATATTCACGGCAAAAGACGCCGTGGCGTACTGGAGGCGGATTCGGCTCGACATGCCCGCCAGCTGCTGCGTGAACAGGCGCTTATTCCGCTCAGGCTGAATGAGCGACAGGTTAATCACCGGCACTCAACGTGGAGTATTAGGCTCTTTCGGCCGCAGGGGGTGAGCAGCGCCGAACTTACGTTACTGACCCGGCAGTTAGCCACTCTGGTTGCTGCCTCACTACCGCTCGAAGAGGCGCTGGATACGCTGGCGAGGCAGAGTGAAAAACAGCGTCAGCGGGAATTAATCGCTGCAGTTCGCACTAAGGTTCTTGAGGGCCATTCACTAGCTGCGTCGATGGGCAGGTTTCCCGGTACGTTTGAGCGTCTGTATTGCGCGATGGTAGCGGCGGGTGAAACGTCCGGTCACCTGGATATGGTACTTAGTCGTCTGGCTGATTACACCGAGCAACGCCAGCTAATGCGGAACCGTCTGCTTCAGGCACTGATTTATCCCTGTGTTCTGACGTTGGTGGCGATCGGGGTGATTTCTATTCTGCTTACTGCGGTTGTGCCGAAAGTGGTAGAGCAGTTTATGCACATGAAACAGGCATTACCCCTCTCCACCCGCGTACTGATGGGGCTTAGTGAGGGCGCGCAGATCTATGGTCCATGGCTGCTGCTGGCCGCGGTACTAGGCGGGATAGCATTTCGCATAATGTTACGCCAGCCCTCACAGCGTCTGGCTTTTCATCATCTGCTGCTGCGGTTGCCGGTCGTGGGCCGTATATCGCGTGGGCTAAATACCGCACGCTATGCCCGAACGCTGAGCATTCTTAATGCCAGCGCAGTGCCGATGCTCCAAGCCATGCACATCAGTGGCGACGTGCTGAGTAATGACTGGGCTCGTCGTCAGTTAGCCGCCGCCGCAGAATCGGTGCGGGAAGGCGTCAGTCTGCATCACGCGCTTGAGCAGACCGCGCTGTTTCCGCCCATGATGCGGCACATGATAGCCAGCGGTGAAAACAGTGGCGAACTCGACAGCATGCTGGAGCGGGCGGCCGACAATCAGGATCGTGAGTTCAGCGCACAGATGCAGCTGGCGCTGGGACTGTTTGAGCCTTTGCTGGTGGTAAGTATGGCCGGCGTAGTCTTGTTTATTGTTCTGGCAATTCTGCAGCCGATCCTGCAGCTCAACAACATGATGAGTATGTGAGTCATTGATTAACACACAACGGAGATAAACATGCGTAAACAGCGTCAGCGCGGTTTTACCCTGCTGGAAATAATGGTGGTGATTGTGATTCTGGGGGTTTTGGCAAGTCTGGTGGTGCCCAATCTTATGGGGAACAAGGATAAGGCCGATCGACAGAAAGTGATAAGCGATCTGGTTGCGCTGGAAAGCGCACTGGATATGTACCGGTTAGATAACAACCGTTATCCGACAACGGAGCAGGGTCTGCAGGCACTGGTCAATAAACCCAGCGTACAGCCTGAGCCCCGCAACTACCGGCAGGATAGTTATATCCGCCGTTTGCCTCAGGATCCATGGGGGGGCGATTATCAGCTGTTAAATCCTGGTCAGTACAGCGATATTGATATTTTCTCTCCCGGCCCGGACGGTGTACCAAACACGGAAGACGATATTGGTAGCTGGACGCTTGGTAACGTGCAGCCGTGAACCAGCGCGGCTTCACAATACTGGAAATGATGCTGGTGCTTCTGCTGACTGGCGTCACCGCCGGCCTGGTGCTGATGTCATTTCCTGATGCTGCGCAGAATCAACTGCAGCAACAGCGGGAACGTCTGCAGGCGCAACTTGATTATGCCCTGGACAGAAGCCTGCAGGACGGCTTGCTGATGGGGATTAAGTTCCGGTCTGACGGATGGAGCTTTATGATTCTGCAGCAAGGGGCTGCAGAATCTTCCCCTTTGTCAACAGGGGGGGAGATCTGGCAGGGATATGTCTGGCAAACCTGGCAACCGCGCCGTGCTGCCATCGAGGGCAAACTGCCGGAAGATATGTATCTTGAACTGAAATATCTAAGAGGTCAGCAGTGGATGTCTGAGCATGGCGATAGGGCCGAACCCGATATTTTTCTGCTGCCTGGAGGCGAGGTGACACCGTTCTGCCTTCTGTTCAGACAGGACGGAGGCGAGGCCGTTGTGGGGCTTCAGGTTGATGAGAGTGGCCTGATGACCACTTTTGAAGGTGAAGTCGCGTTGTGAAGGAGCAGGAAGGAATGACATTACTGGAAGTCATGGTGGCGCTTGCGGTGTTTGCGCTGGCAGGAATGGCACTGATGCAGACCACGACTCAGCAGACCGTGGGGATCGGGCGGATGGAAGAGAAGGTGCTGGCAGGCTGGCTGGCCGATAACCAGATAGTCCAGCTGCAGTTGGAGAGGAGTTGTCCGGAAAAAGGTTGGGTTGAGAAGACGGTCAGCTTCGCAGGCAGCGAATGGTATTTACGCTGGCGTGGGCTGGGCAGCGACATACCACAGCTGTGCAGCTTGGAGGTTGAGGTACGGCGTACCAGAGAGGAGGCGTTCGCGCTGGTTTCGTTGTGTGCCTATGTGGATCGTGAATGTTTCAGCAACGGGTAAAGGGCTTTACGCTACTGGAAATGCTACTGGCGCTGGCTGTTTTTGCCGCGCTAAGTATCAGCGCATTTCAGGTGCTGCAGGGTGTAATACGGGCGGACGAGCTTTCCCAGAATAAAGTACAACGTCTGGCTGAGCTGCAGAAGGGATTCAGCCAGATGGAGCGGGATTTTACGCAGATGATCCCAAGGTACAACCGGGAGAGTGAAAGCCTGCTACTCGCTGCACCTCATTTGCTGAAAAGCGATGACTGGGGGATTTCCTTTACGCGTAACAGCTGGCTGAATCCCGGCGGGATGCTGCCACGCCCGGAATTGCAGCGGGTAGGCTATCGGTTGCAGCAGCAAAAGTTAGAACGCCTGGGCTACTTTCATGTCGATCACCCAGCCGGTGTTTCTCCGGATGTAAAGGTAGTTCTGGATGGCGTTAATACATTTCGTCTGCGTTTTTTTGTTAACGGCGCCTGGCAAGACCACTGGGACAATACCAGCATCCTGCCACAGGCTGTTGAAGTGACGCTGGCGGTGGATGAATTCGTTGAACTGACTCGTCAGTTTCTTTTAAGCCAGGAGAGGGGAGAATGTCGTCGCGGGAGCAGGGCGTGGCGCTTCTAGTGGTGTTGTTGATCCTATCGTTGATGGTAACAACAGCGGCGGCGATCGCGGAGCGCAACGGCCGGACATTTTTACGTGCAGTGGCGCAGTTGGATCAACTGCAGGCAAAGTGGGATGCCTATGCGGCAGAAACGATGGCAAAACAGCTCTTACAGAGGGACAAGCAGGACTCACCCCGGAAAACGCATCTGGCGCAAAACTGGGCGCAGTCTGAACGGCAGTTTCAGGCCGGAAGGGGAGATGTGCGGGGGCAAATTGTGGATGCGCAGGCCTGTTTTAATCTTAATGCTATTAATTATGGCGCAGTGGATCAGGCCAGTATGCCTTACGCCGCCAGAATTTTTCAGCAGCTGTTAATAAACCTGCAGGTGGAGACGTTACAGGCCGGGAAAGTAACGGCTGCCCTTCGTGACTGGATCGATCGTGATGATAAACCGGTGAGGGGAGGCGCTGAAGACGAGGCATATATGGGCATGGCCCCCCCCTATCTTGCTGCCAATCAGCCGATGCAGGACATCAGTGAGTTACGCCTCATCCGAGGTATTGATGCCGGGCTTTACCGTAAACTTTTGCCGTATGTTTGTGTACTGCCCGTATCGGACCTGTCAGTGAACGTGAATACCCTGCATGATTCACAGGCACCGCTGATGGCGGCTCTCTTTCTGACGGATCCGGGCAGCCTCCCGGTGACGAAATTACTGCAGCAGCGGCCCCGTACCGGGTGGGACAGCGTGGCGGCATTTCTGGCGGTGCCACAACTTAAGGATACCGACACTGCGGCGGCCATACCTGTACTGGCAGTCAACAGCAACTATTTTCTGGTCCGGCTACATGTGCATTCCGGGGAGCACCGATTCAGTCAGCAGAATTTAATGCAGTGGAGGGAGGAGCGTTTCTGGAGTGTTCAGCGACAACATGGATTAACGGTGAGTAAGTGAGCTTTAAAAGGAATAAAAAGCACGACGAGGGCGGCCGGCTTTTTCTGCGTCTGCCGGAGGATGAGACACAGCCTGTATGGTGGCGGCTGGCTTCGTCCGAGGAGACAGAGGCCGGCAGCGTAGCGGCCGGAGCAACAGACCCACGGTTGGCCGGTTTACTGTCCCGTTATCCCGTCAAGGTCCTAGTACCTGCAGGAAAAATTGCCTTCCATCATGTGAGGCTGCCACAGCGTACGCGGCGTCAGTGTCTGCATGTACTTCCCTTTCTTCTGGAAGAACACCTAGCGACAGACATTGACAAACTGCACTTCGCTATTCTGCATCAGACGGGTGATATGTGTGACGTGGCGGTGGTCGAAAAATCGGTTATGCAGCGCTGGCTGGCGTACTGTGACCAGTTGGGGGTCCGGAACGCGAGGCTGCTACCTGACGCGCTGATGCTGCCACTGGTTGCTGAAGGATGGAGCGCCGTAAGATTTGCCGATCAGTGGCTGTTTCGCCGGGACCGTTATGCCGGGATGGCGGTAGAGTCGTCGTGGCTGGAGTTGTTCCTGTCTCTTACTGCGCCACCGGTGATTGAGTCTTACTCCGTACCGCCAGCGCAATGCTCGGGGACGGATATCACTGAGTGGCGAAGTCAGGAAGAGCGTGATCTGCTACAGCTGGCAGCCGAAGGTGACGGGTATGATGGTGTAGATCTGCGGCAGGGGGAATTTGCCCGCCAGGGAACATGGTACGCGGGATTCCGTCCGTGGCGGTATGTCGCAGGGGTAATGATGGTCTGTTTGCTTCTGGCAGGAACCAACGCGAGTCTGGCTCATTACCGGCTCTGGCAGCAGGCTGAATTCTGGCAGCAGGAGAGTGTACGCGTTTATAAGCACCTGTTTCCGGGCGAAAAGGCGGCGCAGGATCCCCGTCGGCAGTTGCTGAAACATCTGCAACAGTCACCGGGAGATAATACGCCGGAACTCGGCAGTGTGGTGCGCCAGCTTCAGCAATTGCTGTCAGAAAACTCAACTGTTCGTGTACAGGCACTGGCCTGGGACAGCAGCAGTCAGACACTGAAAATTGATATGCAGGCACCCTCTTTTCAGTCGCTGGAACAATTTCAGCAACGCGCTGGGGAAGTATACCTTCTCCAGCCTAGCGAGATACGACAGCAGCCGCACGGTGTGGAAAGTCGTCTGATCCTGAGAGTGAACAATGAACGAGCTTAGAAAACGACTGCAGCAAATCAGCTCCCTTGAGGGAAGTCTGCTTACCGGATGTGTTGCCTTACTTACTGTCATTTTTGTCTATTATGGTCTCTGGCAGCCCTGGCTGTTACGGGAAGATAAGTGGCGGGCTACAGCTGCCCGTGAAAAAAGCACAGTGGAGTGGATGAAACAGCAGGCCCCTAACATAAAGAGACTGGAGCTCGGTATGCCACAACAGGAGGAGCCGTTAAGTTTATCTGCAGCTGTAGCACGTACTTCAACCGCATACGGTGTGTCAGTCTCCCGACTGCAGCCTCAGGGAGAGCGTCTGGCCGTCACCTTGGCTCCCGTTGAATTTAATGCGCTGATGCAGTGGCTTACGCAACTGAAGCGCCAGCACCGTATCCGTACCGTAGTATTTGATGTGTCGGCGCAAAGTAACCCACCCGGACAGGTCACGGTTAACCGGTTGCTTCTGTCCCGGGATGACACAAAGAGGAATGCTTCGCCGGGGCACTGACGTTGCGATTTGACAGGTTAACGCCTGAATACGGATTGATAAGTAGGAGGATGTGTGAACAGGTTGCCGGAATTTGCGGCAGATTTTCCGTTGTTATGGTTCATCTTCACTGGAATGCTGGGGGGCATTACCGGCAGTTTTCTTAACGTCGTGATTTACCGTTTACCGGTCATACTGGAAAGACGCTGGCAGCGTGAAGCTCTGCTACAGCTGGCACAACCTTTGCCTGTGTCTGCGCAGACCTTTAACCTGATATTACCGCGGTCACATTGTCCCAACTGCTCTCATCCGCTCAGGAACCGGGATAACATACCCTTAGTCAGCTATCTCCTTTTAAAGGGAAGGTCTCGCTGCTGTGGTGAACGTATTCCCTGTCACTACCCGCTGGTCGAGATAGCGTGTTCAGTTTTATTTATTCTGGCCACGGGCAGGTTTGCGCCGGGGCTGCCATTAATTGCTGCCTGGCTTTTTTTTGCTATGTTATTGGTCCTGGCGGTTATTGACTGTCGAACGGCGCTAATGCCGGATGTACTGACGTTACCGCTGCTCTGGCTTGGCCTGTTATTCAGTTTACAGGGAGGGATTGTCCCCCTGGAGGAGGCGGTGATGGGGGCGGTCTCAGGATATCTCTTTCTTTGGGGAGTATACTGGCTTTTTCGTTTCGCCACCGGCAGGGAAGGACTCGGTTACGGTGATTTTAAATTATCAGCGGCACTGGGCGCCTGGCTGGGATGGCAGACATTACCCTCCGTTCTCCTGTTAGCTTCAGTAAGCGGGTTCGTTATTACGGTCCTGATACGTTTTGTGGCAGCCACGGACCTTACCCGGCCATTGCCTTTTGGTCCGTGGCTCGCCTTGGGCGGGATGTGTCATTTTTTATTGTTGTAGGGTCCAGTTACCGGCGCTGTAAATAAAAACAGCTCAGGTGAAAACGGGACAGTAGTAAACTTAAATCGGGTTAAACAACCCGGGGTTAAAATTACAATGATTAATAAGTTAAACAGAGTGAAACGTATCACTTCCTTACTGCTAATGCTGGCTATCGCCGGTTGCCAGCAGTCTCCCTCCCCCCATAAACAGACTGCCGTTTCCCTGAGCGATCAGCTGGAACAGACGGCTTCTCTGGTAGCGGCGACCCAGTATCTTAAATCAGCGTGCAACCGCAGCGATTTGCCTGATGAGCAGGTAATCCTCCACGTCGCAACCCGTGTCGCCATTGAGAAAGGGTGGCGATCCATAACTCGTGAGGGGATACATAAACACAGCGACATAATTTCTGAGCGTCTGAACAGGGACAGCACTCCTGAGCAAATAAAATGCAGCGAATTTAACCGGCTGCTGAGCCCGTTTATCAGTGAATTACAGGCAGAGTCCCACAAATAAGAAGGGACTGACAGGCACAGAGTGTGTATACCGCTTTGCCCCACAAGTCTCGTTTTTTGCCAGGGCCGTATACAGCCTGATCTTGTTCAGGCTGTATACGACTTCGCAGGCGTGATACATCGTACTTAGCTGAATGATTAACCGGTCATGATTTGTCGCGGGCTTAATTTAATAATTAAACTTATGTAAAAAAAGTAATCTATTTGATAAGTTATGATATTTATTTTTTAATTGTATGTTTTAAATTTATGATGTTGTTATTTTTATATCATATACAGAGGGCTAATTATGGTTATAGTTGAAGAAAGTGTAGTGGCTGAAGTTATGGCTGAACTTCTTGATTACAAAAAGTGAAATGTTAATAATCTAAGGTTCTAGTAAAGTGCTTTTATCTCTATCACCAAAAACAAAAGGTGTTCTTGCTATTGGAGCACACCCTGATGATATAGAACTTGGTTGTGGGGCATCCCTTGCGCGTCTTGCACGTAATGGAATTCATATTTCCGCTGTAGTAATGACGCCAGGAAGGTCAGGAGCAAGCGAACTGATTGATCGTCACCAAGAGTCTCGTGATGCCTTGAAAATATTAGGGTGTCAGCAAACTATTCATCTTGACTTTGCTGATACGCGTACTCATTTGCAGCTCAATGAGATGATTGCCGCATTAGAAAATATCATTCAGCATCAACTTCCCTCAGATATTGAAATTAAGCGAGTATATACAATGCACAATGCTGATCGCCATCAGGACCATATGGCGGTCCATCAAGCTTCTATGGTTGCTTGTCGGGCTATTCCACAAATTCTTGGTTATGAAACGCCAAGTACTTGGCTTTCTTTTATGCCACAAGTATTTGAGTCAGTCAAAGAAGATGATTTTAAATTAAAACTTAAAGCCTTAAGTAAACATCAAAGCCAGAGTGGCCGTGACTATATGCGTCCTGAGCGCCTTCGCGCACTTGCACAATTTCGCGGGCAACAGATTAATAGTGATTATGGGGAAGGCTTTGTTATTCATAAAATGATTCTCTGAGTGTATTAGATGAAAACATTAATCTTCATATTTATGGCTTTAGTAATATTGATATGGTTTATCTGCACACTAAAGCTTAAACCAAGTCAGAAAAAAGGGAGCGTTGATGCTATTATTCCTGCATATAATGAAGGGCCTTGCTTGGAGGAAGCATTAGAGAATCTTTTGCGAAACCCATATTTTTGTCGAGTTATTTGTGTAAATGATGGTTCTACCGATAATACATCTGACATAATGGAAAAAGTAAAACAAAAATGGGGTGATCGTTTTATTGCTGTTACGCAGAAAAATACTGGTAAGGGCGGGGCTCTTATGAAGGGACTTGATCATGTAACTTGTGATCAAGTCTTTTTAAGTGATGCAGATACTTACGTTCCGCCGGATAACGACGGCATAGGATATCTTCTTGCAGAAATTGAACGGGGCGCAGATGCTGTGGGTGGGGTTCCTTCCACATCATTAAAAGGTGCTGGTTTGCTACCCCATATTAGAGCCACCGTAAAGTTACCAATGATTATCATGAAACGAACATTGCAGCAGTTTCTCGGAGGGGCTCCATTCATTATTAGTGGTGCATGTGGAATGTTTCGAACAGATGTTTTACGCAAGTTTGGTTTCTCCGATCGAACAAAAGTAGAGGATCTGGATCTTACTTGGACTTTGGTTGCCAATGGTTATTGTGTTCGTCAGGTCAATCGTTGTATTGTTTATCCCCAAGAGTGCAACAACCTGAGTGATGAGTGGCGTCGCTGGAGACGTTGGATTATTGGCTATGCTGTATGTATGAGATTACACAGATCGCTCTTGTTAAGTCGTTTTGGCATATTCAGCATTTTTCCTATGGTCATGGTTGTGCTTTATGGCGTGGGCATTTATCTGGCTACTTGGCTTCATGAGTTTTATGCTAACGGACTATATGGTGTGATATTAGCTATATTTCCTTTAATTTGGCTAGGGATAGTAAGCTTGATTGGGATATTTAGTGCATGGTTTCATCGTTGCTGGATGTTAGTGCCATTAGCACCTCTATCTATTTTATATGTTCTCTTAGCATACTCTATATGGATTATTTATGGAACTGTTGCCTTTTTTACTGGACGTGAGCCTCAAAGAGATAAACCCACACGCTATTCGGCCTTGGTGGAAACGTCAGAAACTAATACCCAGACATCTTCCCCAGGCTGTGAGGGATTTTCTAGGACTTGATACCGAAGAAAAAAATATTAAAATTGATGAGAATGTAATTATAGATGAAACCGACGGTGAAGTTATTATAGGCTCTAATACAAGAATTTGTCACGGTGCGGTTATTAAAGGGCCTGCAGTAGTTGGTGCTGACTGTTTGATTGGTAACTACGTATTCATCCGTCCTGGAACGGTGATTGGCAATAGAGTGAAAATAGGATTCGCAACCGAAATTAAAAATGCGGTTATTGAGTCTGAAGTATCAATTGGACCACAATGTTTTGTTGGTGATTCTGTTATTGAACATAAGGTATATTTAGGGGCGCAGGTGCGTACCAGTAACCATCGTTTGGATGAACAGGTAGTATGTGTTCGCACTCAAGAAGGAACAATTTCTACTGGCTGTATTAAATTAGGATGCTATATCGGGCAGCGTTCTCGACTTGGAGTGCAAGTTATTATTTTACCTGGGAGAATTATCGCTCCAGGCACTCAGCTTGGACCACGAATTATAGTGGAGCGTAATTTATTTTCAGGAAAATACTCCCTTCGACAAGATTTAATTTGTTTAGGTGATTAAAATGAAAAAGCCAGTACTATTCGCATTAGGTATTCTAAGCTCATTGCCAGTGTATGCGGAGTTAAAATCAATTACTACAGGATATGATTTTATCGATTATTCTAGCAAGCATGGATCGAAAAATATAACATATGCTGAAATGATCGCAAATATTGAAAAGGCGACACTGCTTTTGAATATTTCTCGAGGACAGCGAGATTATGATACAGAACGGTTCACTGCTACGAGAGGACAGGGAGCTGTATGGTATAGATGGAATAACTGGTTGACAACTCGTACAGGTATTGGTTTTGCTGAAAATAGCCCTGTCTTTGCTCAACAGGATTTTCGCCAGGATATTAATCTAAATCTGCTACCTAAATCGTCGTTTACAACCGGATATCGCTATACCAAATATTATGATGATGTAGAAGTTAATGCTTTGCAGGGGGGGATCATCTACTATATAGGTCCGTTTATAACTAGCTATCGTTATACCCACTATGATTCAAGTAGAACAGGTAGCAGTTATAGCAACATGATTTCAATTCGTTTCAAAGATTCGTATGATAGTGGATATACTCAACTTTGGATTAGTAGAGGAACGGGGGCTTATATCTATGACTGGTCTCCAGAAACTCAACATGGCAGTATGAAGAACATAAGTCTTCAACGTATCCAGCCACTGACTAAGAAAATGAATTTGGGGGTTACTGCAGGTAAAATCTGGTATGAGACACCAATACATGATTATAGTGGTTTACAACTTGCGGCCCAGCTTTCTTGGAAATTCTAACTCCCCCACTTTAATATGTGGTGTTATTATATGACTAACATAACACCTATTTCTATGTAGAGCTGGTCTTGGAGCTATTATCATCCTAGAGTTATGGAAACGGATTTGCTATTAGCTCAGAGCGTTCTTCAGCGCACAAGCAACATTCTAGCTCTAATTGATCTTTCTGGTCTATTTATAGGCCAGAATACCTTTATTGCTGATCAGATTATACTGATACCCATAACTATCTACGATGTTTTATGTAAGATAAATAATGATATGAATTTTGATATTAATTTTGTTCTGGTTACTATAAAAGAAATCAATGGCAACAATTCTAAATAAAAAAGATGGGCAAAAACTATATCACGTCACCTTGTGTTTGCCCATCCAATATGACAAAAGAATGATTCTTAGTATATTAAAGTATTTTGGTTGTTTCTATCTCTAAAGTAAATTATGAATTGTTTTGGTGTAATTCCAAAGTAATTTTTAAAGCATTTTATAAAGTAAGATGTGCTAAGTATCCCAACATCCTTTGATATTTGATGCATTTGCAAATCGTTTTCAAGTAATAATTGTATTGCTCTGTTCATTCTTACCTCAATTAATAGGTTATTAAATGACTCTCCCTCTGAGTCTAATCGTTTTCTAACAGATATTTCTGAAATGTTAAACTCATCAGCGATCATATTAAGACGCCATTTCCTTGATACATTCCTTTCTATTATACCTTTCACTTTATCTGTAAATGTAATGGCAGCTGAGGCAATCAATGAGTTAATTATCTCATGCACAATCCCCATTCTTGAGATAATATATGCTAACTTAAGTATTTTCAGTCTTGTATCTCTGGAATATTCAATTCGATTAAATATTTTTATACAATCTGTGCATCCATTAGTCCCAAAAATTTTGTTTTTAATTCTTCTTTCAAGAATTTTCTCATCAATATAGTAGCTGTGTGTTGATCTAAATATATCTTTTAACATCAGCAATTCTTCTTTATCAAGCCGTATAGCTCTATAAGGTTTTTTATCAGAGTTTTTCTTCTTTATATTGCAGGAGAATTTTATACTTCGTTCTATAAACACAAAACTCCCTTGCGGAAAAGAAAGAACTTCGTTCTGTTTTTGTATCGTTAAATCACAGTTATCCGTATAAATGATCATGTATTTATTAGTTGTTATGTTTTTTATAGCGATAATAGATGGGTCAACGTTATGTAGTTCATCTAATACATCATTCATGTTCTCTCCTGAGGGTGTTTTATAAATTTAATATCCATACTGAATTACTCTCTATTGTGTTTTATTTTTAGAGCTGAACTTGATACTTTTTTGCCATGAAATGTGAGCTTGTTTTTTGTTTTGCGTTTTTTTTATCGTATGCTGTGGATTCTTGGAGATCTAAAACATTTGTAATATACTTTTGATATTTGACCGTATTCTGAACGAAACATCATAATTGCTTTAGACTTTGTCAGCCATTACAGAGTTACTTGAATCTGCCGGGCAGAAATGTAATAAGATAATTCATCAGTCCCTTCTTGAATCATGCGCACAATTGAAGATATGTCATCGCATGATGACGTTTCTTGCAACCGATGAGTCCTGAGCAGGACACAAATAGTCGATCGATGTGAGGCAGGATGTAGGAAGATTTTAACTGTATCACAGTAGATTTTGAGATCGAAATCGAGCACCATTCTCTATATAACATATTTATTATTTAACATAATCATTCTTGTGCGCACTAACGTTGTCAGCGCAAAGCGTTATCGTCGTCTCAGCACAATTCACACGCGTCGATTCGCGGGTTGCGGCTTGCCGACAGAACGCATCATTCGTTCTGCCCATATTTTACGTGTCCCGCACCGTTGGTAGAGTGAAAAACTAGGGATATGAGCTGATTGAGTTGCTTGCTTAAACCAAATGACAGCTCTGGGAGAAGAGCAGGCAGTGATACTTAAGGTCAGTTATAACCATCAATCTATAGTATTGACGTGTAGGACTCACCAAGGGTAAGTTTACTTTTTATACTACGAATTCCACGCTCGGCATATAAAAGCGAGCGTTGCCATCCCAGATTTCGCTGCCAGGAAGTGGCGCCACGCAAACGCCACGCCCCGGCATTTATGCCGGGATGAAGCTTTATATAGTCGTATCGCATAACACCGTTGGTGCTTTTGTATCTTGTCTGTTGCGACTCAACCTGATAATCCATCAGTAATGCCGGGATCCCATCATCCCATAAATTTTCTGGTACCCTGTTTTCTGACCTTGGAACAAGAGTCTTTGGGGGAACAACGATAGACAGTTGTTCTTGGTTAAAATCGAAAGAAATATCTGCCTGAGGTACAAGTGAAAAATCGACACAACCTTCGACTGGCTTTAACAAAGCCGGGAATTTATTTTTATCAATACCATAATCACTTAACCATTCAGGCAGAATACAGGGCATCAATGACAATGAATCTGATACTTTGCTAAGTCTGAAATCAATATAGCGCTTATCGACAATATTACCGTTCAAATAAACAGATACATAGTATCGCCCAGGCAACTGTAATCCATCGTTAAACAACGATATATCTATCGATTCATCTCCTTCATTGAACATAGCCGCATCAAATTTGTAACTCTTTCCTGCAGAAAGGAAAGGAAACAGCGCAAATATAAATACAGTAATCTTACGCAATAACATTGCAAACCATACAGACATTATCAGAATCAGATTTTATTCGTAAAATCTTTACTTACTGCACCATAATCGTCAATAACATTCCAGGTTACCGTTCCGGTATCATCCCCCCCTTTTCTCTCAAGCATAAACCTGCGCTCACCACCTGGCGGAATATAATCTGGTGTCAGCTTTACACCATTAAACGACAGAGTGCTCAAATTTATGTAAAACGCAGATTTATTGTAACCAATAAGTTCATTACCCGACTTGCGCCAGAGGAGCTGATTAGCATGATCCAAGGTTTACGCAAAAGCACACCTCATTACATTGCATTATTCTCATTGATAATAATTGATTTTACTCAAGGGAAAAACACAAAAAAAATACAAAAAAATATAAAAACAGTCGAAATGTTCAGCCAAATTAAAATATATAAAATAAAAAACTACAATCTATTTGGTGTAGTGAAATTATATTTCAATAAAATACAAAAAAACAATCACTCAAAATATTCTTTTTCTACACAGTAAATGCCGAGTATTTGTCATCAGCAATACAGGCGGACGTAATGCGTGGCATTTTTAATAATGTCCGTTCTGAGGTAGCGTTTATGCAGAGACTGATCGAACTCATTCAGTATGATGTTCGACAGCAACTGAGAGATCATACCGCCCTGAGACATACCTTCACTGGCCGCCCGGAAGAGACCAACATCAACATGCCCAGCCTTGATTGTTTCCACAGTTGGTGAGCTGTAATTTCACCGTGCGGATTGCGTTCAGGCTGGAAGCCATACGAGAGCGTATCAAAATCACTCTCCCAGATAGGCTCCATCGCCATCAGCATTGTCCGCGGAACAATACGATCCTGCAACGCGGGGATAACCAGGGGTCGCAGTTTGCTGTTGCTTTTTGGGATATAAACAGTCTGGACTCAGACATACTGAAGAGGCTGCCCGTCGCACTCTTTATCCTTTCTTGCCGCAAGTTGGCAGGAGGCAGCAGTTCGGACTGTGAAAAAAACTGCTGACCCGATTTTCAGCCTACATGTCTGATTATCTTCGCCCGGCAACGGCTGCATATCTTTTCGTCATTCCCGTTTCAGCTGGTCGTCAAGGCACTTTCGCTGAGTACGCTTCTCCGGATGCTGGCGGTATCCTGCAGCGGCATTATTTTTTCCACAGTCGGTCGTACTCCGCCTTCGCAAAATAAGCTGAGGCCTGGCGCAGAATATCGTTGCTGCGCCGCCGTTCACGAACCTCTTGTTCCAGCAACTTGAGGCGCTGATGCTCATCGCTAGTGAGTCCGCCATCGCCAGCACCATTATTGCGTTCATGCTGACGCAGCTCTGGTGGGTAACGGTTTGCTCGTTTAGATGTTATTTCGGCTCTCCTTTCACTGAGAGCTTAGTCTCCCGAAAACCCGGTACGGTTTACCTAGTCCGGCTCCCATTTTCCGGGTTCAGCAAGCTCGTTCCGCAGTACAGCGATAATGTTATCACGACGTGATTCGTATCCAGCCTCAGCCAGGGCAAATACGATGCTGCCGCTACCTAGCATATTTCTTCATGCTGACGCATGAAGGTATCTGAATAATTCATCCTGCCCCCTTGAAAATATACCCCACTTTCTGGAGTGATTATGTCGCGAGGTGGCATGGAGGCGCCAAAGGATGATACATATGGCACTGTAGTAGAATGGCGCCGTAGCCCGGCACAGCCGGTTACAGAGTTGATAGTTTCCACCAGGCCATCCCTCCGCCTGAAAAGCCATAATTTGTTTATAACTATGCGTTATATCATTAAGCCCTTTCAACTCCGGTGAGCGGGCTGTACGGCGCTTGCGACGTACAGGGCGTGATTTCCGGAGCCGTGGTGCCGGCAAAGCCGGTGCCGGGGGCTGTACAGAGGAACTTACCGCGATGTAACTGGCAGTGGTTCAAATGTTTAGTTACATCATCCAGCATTAAAAGCGATGTAGTTCCCGGCCTTCGGCCGGGGCGGCGGCGCTTTTCAGTGGTGGGGAGGGGCTGGCTGGATGGTTGGGTGGGCACTGGTTTTTGCCTAAATATTTTGGATGTTGTAACTAATTTATGATGTTTTTTTGCCCGCCACTTGTTGGCGGGAGGTACCTCAGTTTTTCCGAACCGGCGCGGACGTAAGTCCGCTGCAAGGGCGGTCATTCTTATGAGCCTGTCCACAGGACGGGCGACGAACAGGTTATGTATTTATAAGAGAGAAAGGTTATGTATTTAAAAGAAGTACAGAGCAGGTTTTTAAAGGAAACCACGCACATTGAAATCACAGCGGCTGGCGCTCTGTCAGGATAACGGTTGTAGCCTAATGGAAATTTCCCTTGCAGTTATATGTTGATAACTCAATCTGGCGACCGCAAGCAGGGTCGAAGGATGAATCTCGGGCCACTGCAGGTGAATTTCAGTGCATTTTTGAAGTTAAAACAGCGCGGATTGGGTAGATTAACAGGCTGGAGAGAGGTACAGACGTGAGAAATCCTCCGGCGTCAGCCGGATTTTTCGGTCAGGAGGATCTATATGGGGACGGTGGCCAGCCGCGTGTAGTTGTTGCCACGCGACATCAGCATGCGCTCTGTGACACGCCGCTCAAGTTCACGTTTTATCGCATCGCCGCCTCCGGTAAAGCGACCACTGGCGAGTTCTCGCGTCAGTTGCTGCTTCACCAGAGTTTCAATGTCCTTGCGGGTTCTGTCGACATCACGTCGCGCACGGGCGCGCTTCAGTCCGTGCTGTTTACGTTCCGACTGATAGCTACGGAACCGCTCGCGTACAAAGCGCCAGGCCTTCGCTATCAGTTCATCCATCTGCAGCGGTTCCAGGCTCTGCTTTTTACGCAGCTTGTTTTCCCACTCAACGCGGCTGCGGCGCGCGGCCAGTACAGCCACGTCAGAAACATCGAGCGCGGAAAACAGTGCCGGCGTAAAGGTGATATCGGTCGGAATATTGCAGCCAATCTGCGGGTCATATTCTGTCTGGTACGTTATCAGCCCCAGCTCCGACATAAACTTCAGTGCGCGTGTGGCACGGGTGATGGACAGATTACCGCTTTTCGATTCCGTGGCCAGGCCGCACTCGATGGCCAGATTGGTAATGGAGCGCTGAACGCGATTAGCCAGGGGGTCGTAGTGGAAGCATAACCCCTGCATCAGCGCATCGATGGCCCGACGACGCAGTACCGGCGGCATACGCTGCCGCTTACCCAGCGATCGCATAAACGCCACATGTATGGAAAAATCAAAACGGGATGTAAAACCTTCGGCTTTCGCCATCAGCTTACGACAGAACGGCAGAGTCTTTTTGCCCTCTCGCGGAGTAAACTCCGGCTCAGGATTTTTGACCTGTCTGTAAAAGATAGGTTTTTTCTCAGTCACACCGACCTTTTCTTATGGCGGTCGGGTGTTGTTTTATATGGTGCGTGCGTTATAATCCTTCACAGGCAACGCGCCTGCTTTTGGACCCCCTGATATTCTGAACAGCCCGCCAAAGTTGAGCAGATTTCAGGGGGTTTTGCATTCAGGCTCCGGAGAACTTTCCGTCACCTGTTCCTGAGCGTCTTATGGACACGCTCCCATCCATGTTCCTGCTTCCGGAAGTCCGCATTTCTTCCGAAATAAAGTTTTACCCCCATCTGCCTCACCACAAAGCAGCCAATAAAGTTTGGATTAGGGCGTAAATCTAAAATTATTCAACAGAATACCCCACCACAAGGCATCTGTACGTCCGGGAAGTTTACCTTTTCACTCGTAAATTTTCCATACGAAAAGATCGCGGATCGTGACAGAAACCCATAGGATCTCGCAAGAAATACTCTAACTACCAGGGGGTAATATGGGAATCCTTCACGGCGCTTTACGCAGGATAGCCGCCCAGGTGCAATAATGGGGTTATGTTTTAGCAGGATACATACCGGCATTATCAGACAACGTTTTCTGGCGGGAAACCGCTGTCAGGCCGGGAGCATGGTGTTATCTGGAGGCTTTTTCGATAGCAGACAGCAGTCTTTCTGCCGGAATAAAGCCTGGAAATACAGTGATGTTTTGGGGCGACGCACCACTGATGGGCATGACAATGATACCCGGAGTACCGGTGAGACCCAGTTTGCCTGCAAGTTCCTTGTTTCGGGAAAGCGCCGGGGTAAAATCTTCTCTTCCCGGATCCATCCAGCCAGCCTGACGGGAAGCCTCTGAAATATCGTTTGTACTTAGTCTTCCCTTATCATGGCCAGTTCTGTAAATAGCACTGTGGTATGTCATATACCCTTCAGCCCCCTTTTGCTTCCAGACAGACAATCCACGTTCAGCCGCCTTCAGGGAGTTTTCCCATCGTTCACCAAAGATTGGCAATTCTTTAAATACATACCGTACATCAGGATGCGCCTGCATGATTTTTTCCAGAGCTGACGCCAGCTTGCTGGTAAGCGTCTAGCGAGAACCGTATTGACGGGGATGTGTTATTCAGTTGGCAGTGTGATGCGCCAGGGTAGCAGCTCGCTGACCCGGTTGACCGGCCAGTCAGCTATGACGTCAAGGACATGGCGAAGATAGCTTTCTGGATCCACGCCGTTCAGTTTGCACGTCCCGATCAGACTGTACAGCAACGCTCCACGCTCACCACCGTGGTCTGAGCCGAAGAACAGCCAGTTCTTTCTCCCCAGACTGACCATCCGCAGCGCATTTTCGGCCAGGTTGTTATCGGCTTCGGCCCATCCATCGTCTGCATAGTACGTCAGTGCCGGCCACTGGTTCAGGACGTATGCGAACGCTTTCGCCAGTTCTGAGTGTCGCGACAGGGTTTTCATCTTTTCACGTAGCCAGCTTTCCAGGGATTTCAGCAGCGGTTTCGTTTTCAACTGGCGTTCGGCAAGGCGCTGCTCTGCCGGCATTCCCCTTTTCTCCGCCTCGATGGCGTACAGTTCGCCGATCCGTCTCAGGGCTTCTTCTGTCAGTGCTGACGGGGTACGAACGTGCACATCGTGGATTTTACGGTGGGCGTGAGCCCAACAGGCAGCTTCCGTTATCCGGCCATCCCGGTACAGCTCGTTGAACCCGGCGTATGCATCCGCCTGCAGCACACCACTGAACCCCGCAAGATGGGTCTGCGGATGGATGCCTTTTCTGTCGGGACTGTAGGCGAACCAGACCGCCGGCGCCAGTTCTGAACCGGCGTTGCGGTCATCACGAACATACGTCCACAACCGCCCGGTCTTCGTCTTCTTATTGCCCGGCAACAGCACCTGGACGGGGGTATCATCGGCATGGAGTTTGCCGTCGGTCAGGACATAGTCCTGAAGCACCTCTTCCAGCGGTGACAGCAGCCGGCAGCACGCATCCACCCAGCCCGACAGCAGTGAACGGCTCAGTTCCACACCCTGACGGTCGTATATTTCAGACTGGCGGTACAGCGGGGTGTGCTCTGCATACTTTGAGCTCAGCACGCGGGCCAGCAGCCCCGGTCCGGCGATACCCCGCTCGATGGGGCGTGAAGGCACGGGAGCCTGCACTATAGCGTCGCATTTTGTGCAGGCATGTTTTTCCCGCACCGTACGGATAACCCGGAAGGCGCTGCGCATCAGCTCCAGCTGTTCGGCTGCATCTTCACCCAGGTAGCTCAACGCACCGCCGCAGTCCGGGCAGCACGGCTCTGTCGGCAGCAGCCGTTTTTCATCACGGGGAAGTGATTCAGGGAACGGTTTGCGGGTGCGGGTCTGCCGCAGAGGGCGCTGTACTGCCGGGTCGTCAACCCGGCCGGTCAGCGTATCGCTTTCTTTCTGCAGCCGGTTCAGGTCTGCTTCTATGTGTGCGATACGGCGGGAGACTTTTTCGGAACGACTGCCGAAGTTCATCCGGCGGAGTTTATCCAGCTGCGCCTGCAGATGGTCTATTTCACGCTCCCGGTTGCTCAGTTTTTCCTGCAGGGCGTGGATCAGCGCTTCCTGTTCGGCAAGGCGCTGTTTCAGCAGAAGGATATCGTCAGAAGAGGTGTCGTTCATAAGCCCGTATTTTACCAGGCTTATTCTGCGACAACCAGGATTAAAGAGGCCTACAGCATCGTCAGGGAGGTCAGCAACCGCTTTGGCTGCCGCCAGTCGATACCTTCCAACAGCATTGCCAGTTGCGCCGGCGTCAGGAACACTTTGCCATCACGGGCCGAGGGCCAGGCGAAGCGGCCACGTTCCAGCCGTTTGGTCAGCAGACACAGCCCGTCGCCGGTAGACCACAGCAGTTTGACCTGGCTGCCACTGCGGCCGCGGAAGATGAAGACATGGCCGGACATCGGATCGTCTTTCAGCGCCGTCTGCACTTTTGCAGCCAACCCGTTGAAGCCGTTTCTCATATCGGTAATACCGGCAACCAGCCAGATTTTTGTTCCGGAAGGTAACGGGATCATCGCTTCAGTTCCTGTATCAGCAGAGTCAGAAGATTTTCGCTGACAGTACCGTTGAGGCGGAGTGTCCCGTGCCGGAACGTTATCTCACAGCTGATACTGAGTGATTCAGGTACCGCAGCTGCTACAGGTTGTGACCGGGAGGAAGTTGTAGGAACAACATCTTCGGCATCAAGTGTTATCGGGAGCAGCTCAGGCACGCTGTTTTCTGTTGCTGAAGGAGGACGTAGTTTTCCTTCGCGCCAGTACTGGCGCCACTTGAACAGCAGATTATCGTTGATCCCATGCTCACGAGCGAGTTGCGCTACGGAGATCTCTGGTCGATGCGAGAGTTCAACCATTTTGATTTTGAACTCAACGGGATAATTAGGGCTTTTTTTACGCACTGCGGTTAATGATTTCATGGATAGCGTCCACCATATTTGGTGTCCACTATCCTCTCAGGAATTTCAGGATCTGCCAGACGGTGCTGAGACGACGCTTACGCTTGCTGCAAAACTCGCACTGGTAATCAAAAAATGTTATGAGGGCCACTTTCGCGCGCTCTGGCCCGATAACGGGCGTGTCGTAATCATTCAATAACTCTTTCTGGTTTTTCATCACGCGGACGGCATAATTCAGCTGTTCACGCCGTAGTTGTTGTTCCTGAAGTTTTTTACTGACCGTGACCAGCACATCGGGATGTGCCACCAGGTAGTCTGCTGCAATTTCACCAATTCTGGCTTCCTGCTCAGGTGTAAATGGAGAAGGTTGTGCTGAAGCCTGTGCGACTGGATTTATAAAAAAGGATGTTGCAACGACAAAGAGGGATAAGATCGTTCTCTTCATAAACGGTTTCTCGATTTCTATAGGGGATGGGGATTAGCGTTCTTTCTGGATGGTACGTGTCAGTGACGGTTCTTCACGCTCCGGTAAACGACCGTGTTCAATACTGTTTGTCTGTCGCGCTATATCTCGTTCATTACGGGCCAGTTCAGTCACCTGGCGGGATACACCAGAAATATCCGCACCACGTCCGGCATCAATCTCCTGCCCGGCACGCAGTAATTTTGCCGACTCAATCTCCTGGCGTTCCTCTGAGGACGCGATCCTTCTGAGGACATTTTTATCGGGTTCAGGAATGTCTTTTTGTCCATCAGCACCATAAATCTCCGGTTTGATGTTCAGCTCTTCTCCTGCCGGCTGAATTATCTTCACTGACAGCGGATCTGCAGCTTCTCCCGAAGATTTACCGGCATCGGCTGCCAGTGACTCTTCTGTAAGCCTTCGGGCTTCATCCTGGTCACGAATAAGACTGATATCGACAGTGGAATTCTTGTCGGCGTTGTGTTCAGTTTCGGGCAGAATAATTTCAGAGGATTCACGGCTGACACGTTGTACACTGATTTCTTCGTTCTCCCGTCTTTCTCCGCCACTGACTTTAATCAGTTGTGCAGAGAGAGACTCAGTGCCAACCTGCCAGAACACACCATCTTCCGGTCGATTGCGAACGGCATCGAGCGCAGCCGAAAGCTCACTTACAACGACCGTATTCCCCGACTTACTTCGCTGCAACAACGCTCCGCGGCCACGTTCACTCATCACCATACGTGTCTCGCCCTGCGTCAGCCTCCCTTCATTGCTCGCAACCAGAGAAACTAGCGCCAGGCCTGAACTTTTGCCGTTGTTATCATAGACAGGCAGAGCGAGCGCAGGCTCCGGAAAGCGTCGGGTCGCCGGGATGATTTTCGCGGTAAGTGATGAGTCATGCATGTTCTGGTGTCGCAACCAGGCTCGTCCAATGGCCGTCTTACTGACAGGTTGCCCCATTGACCAGATAGCTTTTGCCTGTTTACGCTGTGTTTCTGGCGCAAGCGCATCGTGGGCGGTTTTGATATCACGCTCCGGGGATTTAACCGCTTTGATCCAGTCCTGCTTACCGTCTGTATAAATCTGGACGTGCTCCTTCACACGCGAAGCTGATATGTAAAATGCCCGGCGGGTAGCCAGAGCCTTACGCCCTTCTTCTGTGCCCTCCAGTGTTATCACGTAATCGGTGCTGGCACCTTGTGCACCATAGCCGGTTACTGCCCAGCCGTAGTCTATGTGCTGCTGTGCGCGAACGTCTTTCGGGTTAATGGTTGTGTAACCTTTCTCGCCCTTAAGCCTGATATCACCTGTCTCACTGACAGATTCGACGGTATATCGCTTATTCGCTGTCTGGCCCAGGTCGCGATCGGTCGCCGTAAATTTCAGTAAATCTCCGGCTCTGACTTCTATCTCACGACGGTGAAACAGCTGCACATCACCGGTAATAAGCTCCCGGGGTGAATAAAGGCCAATCCGACCTTCGTCATCACGTACTGTTACGGTACGGCCATTACGGTCAACAGCCAGCACATCCTGATAACGATCGCCACGTTTCACCACCATTCCCGACTGCCAGGCCTGAGTCTGGTTGAATTCATGACGTGTATGCGTGATTTTCTCAAGCACAGGCACTCTGACCGCTTTCTCGCCCAGCTCTCCCCGTTTTGCCAGCGTGGTATGAATGCCGGCATTTACTGCTCTGCGGTCGGCGTTAAGCTGTGTAATGATAAGTGTGCGATCACGTGCATCCTGCGTCCGGCCCGTCCAGTCAGCCACAATATCATCCACCGGCGTGGTCGTTTCCTGAAAGGCACTGTCAGGCGCGGTCGCATCCACATTGCGCGACACACGGTCACCGGGCTGACTTTCAATTCGTTTCAGGGCCGCATCAATACGATTATCGATAATGTCATGAACCGCGCCTCGCAGCTGGACATCTTTCTGACGAACTATCTCCTTCATGATGGCCACGTCCATCGGGCTGCGTTCCTGCATCAGTTTAAAAGGCGCGCCAACATCGACAGACTCAAACTGGTCGATGTCCCCCATTGAAACAGCGCGACCTCCCCCTGCAGCAATCGCCTGAAACAGCGCTGCAGTATCCTGGTTTCCTGCCATTGAAGATTCATCAATAAGGAATACCTGCCCTTTATAGTCAGGTTTTTCTCCACCGGCTGTCGCCTGTTCATGTTCCACAATAAAAGATTTAATGGTCTGTGCCCTAACGCCTACATCACTCATCTCCTTCACTGCCTGGTGTGTCGGTGCCAGACCTGTCAGTACCGGACGTACACCTGCTGGAAGAGTATCCAGTGCGGCAATGACAGCCTTAATTTGTGTGGTTTTCCCTACCCCTGCATACCCCTGAATTCCGATAAACTGGTCGGTACTGCCAAGCACCAGGGTGGTAGATTTTCTCTGACCATCAGTCAGGCCGCTCATGACGGCTTCAGGGACATGGTCAAGTAGCGGTAGCTGCGTGTTTTTCCCCTGATCCACAACGCGCAGAATTGCCTTTTCCATCTCCCATGTTGAACGGGCAACCAGCTTAGGCTCCCCGCTCAGTGAAACCTGCAACAGTTCACCGGTTTTAAGCATCGAGTTAATTTCATCCCCGATGGCATCCAGGTCAGGGTGGTATTTCACAGCATCTTTTGCCAGAACCAGTGGGCTGAACGTTACCGTTCTCTGGTCGTTGACCGCGCGCCAGACAGCAAGCCCTGCCTCTGTACGTACGCCGTCCTGCAGGGTTTCAACCGCACTACTGACGTTATCCTGCCCACTGAGTGTGCGGACCAGTTGCACGGGGGACACATTCGTTTTCATCCTCTGCAACCGTGCTTCAGCTCTGTCCTGCACTTCAGCTGTAAAAATTTCCGCCCTGTGACCACTTTGCGCCAGAGAGTTAACCGTCTGACCTGATATATCCCGTGTGTTCAACGCGGCCAGAACCACACCACGGTCATTATCACGCCCACCAGGCGCACTGACGTAAGCATGGGTTACATACAATGGCTGGTTTTTAGGGAGCGTCAGCATGTCATTTCCTCGTCTGATTTCTATTCCTTTGTCACTGATCCCTGTAACCTCGAGACGGTCTTTAGCTTTAAGATGATGTTCGCGGTCACCGGCAACAGCCAGAAGCTTTTCACCGGTAGACACATTCAGTGTTTCCCGGTTAAAAAGACGCCAGTCTGCGGTGACATCGCTTAATTTCATCCTGGTAAGCACTCCATCTCCGTCAATGAGTGAAAGTACACGGGTATCCTCATGCACCCGATCAATCACGTAAGACTGACGATTTCTGGAATCACTGCGGTCCTCAAGCACCATTTCGGGGCGATAAGAACCTGGCATGCGGCGGGTCCGCTGATCGAGCCAGACAGGGTGTCTGGCTTCAATATCCACACCGTCGCGGGCCAGTTGCCCTGCATTTTGAAGCGCATTACGAATAAGCCCTGTCAGGTGTGACTGTTCACGCTTTCCGATTACCACTGCAGTTACGTTCTCGCTACCGCCGTTCAGCTCTGCGAAGCGCGTGGCCAGTGATTCGTAGCGTTCGCGTTTGTCAGGGATACTGACCACCGAGGCTTCCAGACCTGGTGCTGGTTCTGTTCGACGGGAACGACTTATACCGGCTGACTCCAGTACCGACATGGCGTTACCGTTAGCCTGGCGCCCGGCGCTGTCGAGAAAGACCAGTTGAGCATCCTGCGCGCGGGCTTCACCCAGCAAAACCAGTGTTTCTTTCAGTCCAAGACGTTCTGCCCCCTCAATAATCAGCGTACTCTGGGGTTTAAGATGGAAATCGCCACTCAGGACATGCTGGCGGCTGATAAGTCTGTCGCGCAGTGTGTCTGATTTTGCCAGTGATATGGCACGTTCTGCGGAACTGGCCAGAACCTGAACATCACGACCGAGTGCCGTGGAAATACCGGTTAGCTGAGTCGTCAGGTCGCGGATACCTGCCACCCCTGACGGAGCATTCATCAGTACCAGTGGGTCCTGCTCCACGACCGCCAGTGACGGCGGTGCATACTGCTCAGGTCGGGTAAAACTGACCACACTTGTGGATTTAATGTGTTCCTGGCTAAGAGCCTGAATGGACAACTCATCCAGCAGGTGGATCCTTGAAGTAAAAACACCCTTTTCACTGTCCAGCGGTACAATCATGCCGTCTTTCAGTGACGCATCAATCGCAACACGAATATCTTTCATGTCCGGGAGTTTTTCACTCAGTTCGGCCGTTGTCAGCATCAGTTCACCAAAGGTGAAACGTGTTTTATTGTCGCTCAGCTGCGAGATGGCCTGGCGAACAGCTTCGGTCACCTCCGGAATCGGTAATGGTTCCTCGAAGCGACCGTTCGTGGTGAGATGAATCCCTCTGTCACGCGTCTGAGAAGGTGCCTGTTTCTCTCCCGACACTTTACCCTGATCCTGTTCCGGAGTTGTTGAGGTGGTTAATCCGGGCGTTACGGGAGTGTTTCTGAGTACGCTCCCTGCTTCTGGTACCTTTTCCTGGCCTGTGTATTCAGAAGGTTGAATACTGTCCTGGTAAGCCCTGAGATCAAATCCCTTCTCTTTCATCTGCCCCAGCCAGCGCTCCATGAGGCGTAACCGGGAGGGATCAACTTTGGCCCTTCGGGTATCCTTTGCCGCCACATCCCGGCTGCGTAATGTGGCCTCAGCGCCGATTGCCCCCTGAATTTCGCGTCCCCGCGAGGAAAATTCTTCCCTGACTTCTTCCGGCACCCCCTTTATTTCCCACATGCCATGTTTACCGACTTCTTCTACCTCATGGCCCAGCGCCTCCACACGGCTTCGCAGTGCGCTGCGGTATATTTTCCCGAGCGTCACCTGCATTTTCATAACCGTCTCAATAAAACCGGCATTATGGATATAGTCAGTGGCCAGCGCTTTCCACTTACCATCCTGTTCTGTCATGTTGGCCACAAGAAGATGCGTGTGCAGCTGGGGATCAAGATTTCTGGATGTATCATGGGTGAATGCCGCCGCCACCATTTTGCCGGTATGTACGATGGAAGTGATCCCGTCTTTTGTATCACGGGCAGAAATCAGCTTCTCAACATAACCTGCAGCAATACGAACGGCATGGTTATGGGCTTCCAGCATCTCCTTATCGCCCCCAATGAGTGCCAGTATTGAGACGCTTTTGGGAGCAGAAAAGGTAAGATCATGGCCCGGCCGGTGTACATGGTTGCCATTAATTTCTTTACCCAGGCGGGAACCATCAGGTAAACGCCCTTCCAGTACGGCTGTCAGGTCATCTCCCCTGACCTGACCATCGAGGCCCAGCGCGTCAGCGCCTTCCCCCATCCAGAGGCTTTGCAGGTTACCGAGGAAATAATAGTTATCTGAATGGCTGTAGTAGCCAGCAGCATCCGCTGCCGAGCCAATAGGGGCGACTGACATCATAATTCAGGTTCTCTGTCGTCATAATGTTGATCGTGTTCGCCATAACCCGGATCGTCGGGATGGCGATGCAATAAAATATTTTCTTCGTCCTGCGCGAGACGTTTATTCGTCTGGTGTGTTTCCGGACTGGTGTCTGTACGGGCTGTTTTTCCCGACGTCGTGACCGTTATTCCCCCATCACTATTCGGGGTGATTCGTGCATCCAGGTTCAGCGTTTCCCCTGCCGCGCTCTCATCTCCCTGCTGATCGTTCCCTGATGCGTTAGGCCGTTGGCGCGCCTTTTGCAACATATCCAGGGCTGAGGTAACGGGCTGTTCAGTACCGGATGTACGATGGCGGAGACTGCGCAATGCCGCCGGCAGAGTGCTGTCCTGAACAACAGGATTGGGCACAACTGGAATGGCTGGTTCCCCAGAACACGGAGAGTCATTTGCAGAAACAGAAACTGAGGGCGTCGGTATTTGCTGTGGCGCTTGCCGGGTAAAAGGCAGTGGGAAAACATTATTTTTCTCAACGGAGGAAACCTTCACGACATGAGATTTTTTTTCGGGAATTACTGATGGCGAAACAATGTGTTCCTGCTTCGGCTCCGGTTCCGGTTCTGTGGCCCGGACAGGAGTAACGTCTGCCGGTGGTGTTTCTTTTTCTGTCACAATGGGTGAGGGCCGGGAAGTAATGACTGTATCGCCTCCGGATGCAGTTGTATTAGTACCCGACTTTTCCAGTATTTCATCCCCGGTCGGGAAGGTCAGACCGGCAGCAGAAGCAGCACGCTCATTTTTTTGAATCACCTTTTCCAGCTCGGGACTCAGAGCATCGCGAATGTTTCTTTCAATCAGTCCGGGATGATGTTTCTTTGGCTTCCGGTATTTGAGTTTCAGTCGAACAACAGGATATTCACCCGGCATGCGAACATAAAAACTCAGGTTAGGCAGACGCATAATCTGGTCGTAATCGACAATTGGGTCGTTAACCTCATCCTTGCCCAGTGACACACCATCACGGACCTGATCCAGACCGTAGCTGTTCTGTTCACGGATTTTTCGTTTACGCTGATGCCCCAGTTCCTCTTCCACCACTTTGGCCATCTCCGCGCTTGGGGAGCGGCCATACATGCGGGTGTTCATCAGGTCGAAAATGCTTTTGGCCAGTTCACGACCATAGACGTGGATCATCTGTGCCATGTTCTGCATTCCCAGGACAAAACAGCCGCCGAATTTACGCGCTTCAGCCATCGTTTCTGCCAGTTCGGGAATGCGCTGAAGGCTGGGAATTTCGTCACAGATAAACCACACTCGCCGATCGCTGTTCTCCCCCATACTCTGTAAAAACATGGTGGCCAGTGATAACCAGAGAGATATCAGAGGCCGGACACTTTTGCGGTGTCGGGCCTGTGTGGAAATAAAGAGCCAGCTGCTGTCGTACTTCGACTGTGTCATCCATTCGCGGATGGTAAACGGGGGTTTGGTACCGTCATCCAGTCCCTGCAGGTATCGCAGTGATTTGGCATAGTTGGTGACTACTGAACGGATCGATATGGCGGTCTTTTCAATTTTCTCCTCAACCAGGTTGGCCGATGGGGTGTTGGCCAGATAATCACGCAGGCTTTTCATGCTGAGGGACAACAATGTCTTGAGAAATTTCTCGATGCTGCGCTCCGGGTCAGCAGACATCCTTATGGCCAGGTCAGCATAAATGGTCCGGGAACTGGATACCCAGAAGGGGTCGGACTCACCTTCAACGGGGATAAGACTCGTTGCAAGGTTGTCATAGTCCACAGCATCCACACACTCTCCCCACATATCCCAGTTAGCGCAGCGTTCGTCATGAGCGTTAAGAATGAAATCAGTTCGGGGGTTGTAGTGAGTCTCGGTAAATGTACAGCCGGAATCATATATTATGGCCCGATCGCCACGTTTTCGGATGAACTCCAGCAGCCAGCGAATAAGTGTCGACTTACCCACGCCAATCGTGCCGTGGATCAGGAAGTTCATTACTTCGGCCATCCTGACCATGTGTAATTCACCCACACGTAAGTCGGACAGTTCTCCACTCTTACGCAGTAGCCGGTTCACCTCAGCCGGATTTTCCGTCAGTTGCATGCCGGAAATATACTGGTCTTCACTTTCCTTGCGGCCAATGTCGGCAATGTACCAGGCGATGCCCACGAATACACACAAGCTGAACACCCCGCTGACCAGCACTGCCCACTGCAGTTGATTGAAAAACTGCTCCCCCATAGCCGTCATGTAAGGGTCTGTGAGTATCTGTGGCAGGGTCATTTTCAGGACCATCTGCGTCTGAGTGGCGGCATACCAGTAATGGATGTCATAGAGTTTTGGAGTGCCCGGCGGCATCAGGTCGATGAAGCTGCTGTTAATGCTGGCAAACCACCACAGTGAGCCGTTATCGAAAACCTCCTGTGGTATGCGTAAGAAAAAGATGACGGCTGCCAGCACAGCAAAAAGGATGAAGATCCAGAATCCTATCCAGTTGTTGACCTGAAAGAACATGCGCCAGCGATAGGCAGTCATCTGCCCACCCTGAGTGAGATTTTTACCTGCAAAGCTCATAGAATTTACCCGGCAGTAATCGCATCGCCAGAACGGCAACGAGACAAATGGTTGGTTAAAAAAGAAATTCCAGCGCTCGCCGCAGACATGACTGCGCCTGTGCAGTCATGTGAGGAAGCGAAATATCACAGGAATAACGGCAGGCACTTACGCTCTGGAGCAGAAATGCGCTATATTTATGCGCATACATGATGCGCAGAGGATTTAACAATGAATACGACTATACGGTCGCGCAAAAGAAGCACCAATATTTCGCTGGATGCCGCCCTGGTGGACGAAGCGAAGATGCTTAACATCAATCTTTCAGCAGCCCTTAATTCTGCTCTTGAAGACGTGGTCCGTGCCGAACGTCAGGCCAGATGGAAACAGGAAAACAAAGCGGCTATCGATGCCATGAACAAATTTACTGCTGAACATATTATTCCTGGCAGCAGTGCAGCTTTGAGAGTCTTTAAATGAATCAGGGAACCGTATTCAGAAGACTGGACAATCCGGAATATCCGTATTTCGTCATAGCGCAGTCCGATCAGCTAATCGATCTCAATACGCGGGTCATCATTCCTTTTGTCAGATGGCGCCAGTCATTACCTGGAATGAGCAAGATTAATCCCGTCGTTAACATCGATGGTGAACGATATATTCTGATGACGCAGCTGATTCAGACGGTCTATCTTCATGAGCTTGATGAGGAGGATATTCACAGTTACCGCCCTGAGATGAGAGATCTCATCGTCAGTGCGGTAGATTTCCTGACAACGGGAAGTTGAAAGGAGTTACATAATACCGGCGATTGATTTGGCCAGTTGTGCTTCCAGTACTGGCTTCGCCTCTTCAAATTTGAGGTTTACCTTGTTGGCATTGGAGACCACGCGGGTTTGATATTTTGCCCTGTTACCTTGTTCCGTGCTTGTCTGCACCTTAACTCCAGAAGTCCCTTGCTTTAAAGCGGCAACATTATCCGTTGTTACAGTCGCTTTACTGCGCTCAGAGATTTGCAGATCGGTCACCATCGTGTAGTTAATATCTTCAACCATCGCATCAGCGGCCATACCGATCAGGCCGCTAGCCAGGCCAACTCCGAGTGTGGCGCCTGCAGAACTTGAGTTATACGCAGTGATGCCTGCACCAAGAGCTGCGCCCATCGCTGCTCCTTCATAGCCAGTTTTCAGGAATCCCTGTGCTTCACGCAGGTCCATCTTCTCTGCCTTCAGAACGTTGGCCTGAATCCAGTAGTAGGCGGTGTCCGGAGAACTGGAAACCCGGTAACCTTTTGCGGCCAGTTCACTGGTAATTTTCGCCTGCAGGCCTGACATGTCTTTGTCGGAAGTATTGCGAATCTGGAGATAAACAGTCTTCTCTGAAGATGGTTCCAGCCAGATGGTTTCACTCATCTGGGTCTTTACTTCAAGGTTGCGCTTTTTCACAGCCGTGGACATGGCTCCGCAGCCCGAAAGTACCAGGGTAGAGGCAACTAAAGTTACAACTGCATATTGTTTTAATTTCATGGTTTATCCTGTTTGTTTTTCCAGCACACTACTTATCCTGAAATTCAGGATGAAATTCATTGATATAGCGCATTAAGTTAAGAATTATCTTAACCAGCAATTAATAAGCATCGCTCAAGCCTTAACATATAAGGGCGGCTAACAATTTTAATTGTTAATAACCACCAATGAAATTATGAAGCTTTAATTGACAAATATTAAACAACACAACCAGTTCAGGCAGTTAAACATTCATTAGGATAAATCATGATAAAGACCTGCATTCTTCGAAAAGGATGCAGGCTTATAAGTTGAAGTATATTCAATTCAGATTTTTATTAATTTTTTTAACAATGGTCCAATTCCATATTTTGTCACTTTAAAATTTACAGTGATTGAAGTAACAAAAATCGCCACAAACATCAGTATTGGTGTTGAAAGTAAATATATGGGATCGTAGAGGGACATCAAGCATGTCATCACTAATGCACAGATGTAAATAACAGCCCACTTATACAAGGCGCTTTTAAAATGAATTATCAGAGGGGTTGTTCTCCTGATATCTTGAGGTATCAGATTGTAAAGGCCAATGTAAGGAAGCAACATCATGTACTGGGCAAGGCTTACCACTATAGACAGATAAACTGGTATGGCTCCACCTGAGAAAAAATACTCTACAAACAGGCTGGCGCTTAAATTTCTATGGTTAAAGTTGGCACATACCATACCAAATGTTAATGCAGAGAGAAGACTACCAATCGCGGGCAAAGTTAATGCAGTTATCATTATCTTAACCGCTGATGGTACAGGTCTATCATTGTCAGAAACACCATCTAAAATCGCCTTCACATCACGATTAACGTCGTTGAATGTAAGCATTTTTACCTCGTTCTCTTTCTCAATTCTTCAATGTTTTGCTTATGTTTCTCAATCTCATCACTGTGTAGAATAGGCAATGCAGTTTGTCTTAAATCCTCTGCGTGCTTACCTTCTATAAATTGTGATTTAATATTCTCACTTTCGCCTTTAAGAATATCACTGGATGCCCGAACAGTGGATTGTTTTTTATCAATTTCTCCAGCAGAATTGTTGATGTTATTCTGAATATCAGATCTTTGTTCTGCAGCCCTACGTTTCAAGTCGTTTTGAGTCTCAAAAATCTGCCCACTGTGTTCGCGCAGTTTTTCCTGATTTTCCTTAAAAGAATCTGACATATCATTACCTGTGACATTCCCGCCCACAGCAGTTCTGTTATCGGTGATATTTCTCGACTTACTTACCTGGTCAGTTTCCGTTTTATACTTGTTGTGACTTCCGGAGTGATTCTCTTCGCGATAAGTATTAGCTAATGGAGTTGAACTATTTTCTTCATTCCCCCGCGCCCTATTACTTACAGATGAATGTGAGTCACCTGAAAATGTACTGGTTACCCCTTCTGAAATTCCAGACGAACTGTAATGCAGTCCCCCTTGTGTATCTTCAGTCCCCACCATATGCTGATTACTCTGAGCTGGATCCACAACATGTTTACCACTGAACGGGGCATGCTCTGAACCGGTTATAAGGTCTGAGCGACCTTGCTGATAATCTCCGATAATCTCAGGTTTCAAACGTTCATTCACAAACTCCATAGCAGCTTCACGCGCACTTGGGGCACTTGTCAGAATACTTTGTGCTTTGTCACCATACTTATTAACAGCCCAATCCACAAACTCTTGATTGTAGTTAGTATCTAAGCTTGCACTCTGGTTCTGTGCGATCATGGCCATCCGGCTGAACTCATCGCTCTGCGTCGAACTGGTGGTGTATTGATGATATTTGCTTTCCGCATCATTAAGAGTGGCTGCAAATTGCTGAACGTCGTTGGTTGCCGCATTTTCCGTATGATTTGATCCCTCACTCACACGGCTGCTGGTAACCATATCCATACCCTGACGGAAGTCATTTATGGCCTGACTGTTTTTATCATGCCGCATATCCTGAGTATTTGAGTTAGTCTCCTGAGTACCATGAGAACTTCCACTACTCCCCTTAGCCTCAACTCCTCCATGCCCCTCAACTGAAACTCCTGTTACCCATTTACCAATCTTACCGAAAGCCTGGTCACCTGATTTGAATTTAACGCTACCTCCCGCGTTAACACTCATCTCACTCGATTTTGACATAAGCTCATTGTAGGCTTCCTGCGTGGAAATATTGTTTCCTTTGGCGTAGCTCTCCACTGCAGACATCATCATGTTTGCGCCGCGCGTAGCATTTGTAGCCTGACTGTTTTCACTACTTGAGATCAGGTTGTCGCTGGTGCCACTCTGGCGAGAGAACTGCGCCAGTTGGGACCAGCCACTGGCCACGCTATGGTTATAACCATCCAGTGCAGTCTGCGCCTGTACCTGCGACTGACGCGCCGATTCCTGAAATCCGCTGCTGGCCAGTTGGCTGAGCTTCATATTCACCGGGAGATTAGACATAGCACCAGAGCCATCAATAACGGTATGGCCACCGGCAGTCATTGTCTGTGTGGAACCATTATCAGCCTGCCATGTCTGTTGGCCCTGACGTTGTACCAGGTTTGTATCCATTTTGTTCTGGTTTACGTTGTCCATCGACATATTGTTAAACGACCAGTTTCCATCTGCAGTCGTGGAAGATACACCTGCAGCCGTGAAGGCCGCCGAACTAAGCATGCCTCCTGCTACCTGTGATCCAATTGCCGCCGCACCCCGGGTAAGGTAGAACGAAAGAACAGGAATCGAGAGTGAAAGATATCCGGCCAGGTTCGCCACATCCGAATGCTGTAACGCCACAATATCTTTGTTAGAGAGGACAAGTGCTGTCCCTCCAGTTTTCGACTGCAACCAGTAATTTGAGGCGTAGTTAAGGATCGCGAACATGATTGGCCATAGCTGGAAATAGATAAAACCACTCACGTATATTTTCAGTGTATTCAGGCCGAATACACCGTGGTTAGTGGCCGCTAAAGCAATCATTAACGGGAAAAGACACACCAGGATCAACATCAGCAATGATTGAGCAAATGGCAGTGTGCGTGTTGCCAGTTCGTTCCCTGATGCCCAACTGAGCCGTTGCTTAGTGGCCGCATTCTCTGTCGCCAGATTCAGCAAGTTTGCGGTATCTGACGAACGGGCTGCGAACCCTTTAATTCCCTGTCGTATCGCGCTGTTGGTGATATTGTTCTTCATAATCTGCGAGGCAGTCATTCCTCCGGCATAAAAGAAACCGTAGCTGTCCCCCATCGCACTGGATAGCAGTGTGGCTCCATTAATTTTATTGCCGAATATCTTCTGCGTCAGCCAGGTAAACGTGGCGCTGCCAGGATTAGCTTCAACGTTGGCCAGCGTTTTAATTTCCGCAGCTGCCTGTTGGCAGGTTATAAACTGCCTCGTTGTGGAGGATGTTTTAAATATTCCACGCAACGGGCTTGGATTACTGGTGATTAGCGCCAGCGGATCGGACGAGTTAAGCAGCTGATTCACGGTGTATTTCCCGTTCA
The DNA here is from genome assembly GCF_002042945.1 of Citrobacter sp. A316. Taxonomy (NCBI): domain Bacteria; kingdom Pseudomonadati; phylum Pseudomonadota; class Gammaproteobacteria; order Enterobacterales; family Enterobacteriaceae; genus Citrobacter; species Citrobacter sp. A316. The sequence goes on along the minus strand of NZ_MVFZ01000021.1, from coordinate 48,282 downwards.
GCAAAATGTCACCAATTACGCAGTTTTCCACATAATCCGGCAGCATCTGTGCCAGTTCCGGGTTCTGTGTCGTGAAGTCACTTGTTTCGGCCACTATCTGTGAACCAAAAAGCATCCCCGTTTTGCTGTAGGTTACCGAGTCCGGGCGAGCCATCAGAGAATCATATAACGAGGTCATCTTATAGCCGACACTTGTCGTCAGAGAGGCAATACCAGCCAGTCCAACCGGAACATTATCGGTTTTCCAGACAGCTGCAGGATCAGATATATCGATCACCTGAACGGAACGCTTCGGAACTAACAAAATCGTGGTAATAATCATGAAAACAGCCAGCCACTGCACAAACAACATCGGGTTACGTTGTTTGATAAACATGATCAACGCAGCCAGTACCCCGAAGGTGCCCGCCATACGCAGCAGCGTACTGAATGTACTGGAGCCGATGAGGGTTACAACGGCGTCCAGCGCCGTTTTCCACATCCCCCCGCCGTAAATGGTGTAAATCTCAAGCATCAGCGATCACCCCAATGGTAGTTGCTCTGGTATGAGCCAGAAACGATGGTGGATACCTGCTGTTGCAGGTACTGCATATTGCGGTCGATACCATCCAGTGCATTCTGATCTGCAGCTGACTGCAGTTTCATGTCAGCCAGAAGCCCCTGCGCGTGAATAACGTTGTCACGCAGCTTCGCGGCAGCTTCTTCCGGGAAATTTTTACCCGCCAGGGACATACTGGCCTGTTTAACCAGCTCCTGGAGATACTGAATCATCAGGTCCTGCGCGATAAAATCCGACACCTGCAGCAGATAGGTCGCGCTCATTCCCATGCTCTGAGCGTTAGTCAGATATTTCAGTACCGGGACCGACGTGGTGTTCACAAACCCTTTTTCCTGGTCGGTCAACGGCCTGTCATCTACCAGTTTGTTCTGCATGGAGATCATCAGGTTTTTAACCAGGGTAACAAGAGCACTTGATTCAGAAATACTGAGGTTGGTGACGACCGGATTAAGACAGAGTGAGGCTTCATCACATCCGTATACTTTCGCTGTACCACCGCGCATCAGGACTTTTATCAGATCACGGTTATCAACCAGCGGCGTAAGAATAGTGACATCACCATTCCTGTTAAAAATGATTGAGCCGACAGTACTCATCACCAGTTCTTTCAGGGCGCGGTCACCACTCAGTAATCCATTTTTGCTGAGTGAATCCCAGATGAGATTCTTGTTTTTCAACACCTGGTCTTTCTGCTTATCTCCGGCCCGGGACGTCACACTGTCGCTCTGCCCGCCGACCGTACACCCCTGACGCGATGCAGCCCAGTCCGCAAACATATTGGTTTCACCGGCTATGTCCTGACAGATCTTTTGCTGTGACACCTGTGTCACCGGCCATAACCCTCCTATGATGCCCTGTGCTGCCTGACACGAACTCATATTCATCGAGTTCACATCGCTGGCCAGTTTTTGCAGGAAGTCCTTAGCCTGTTTCAGTTCCGGGACCATCGTCTGTAAAGCAAGGTCAAAGGCATATCCCAGCGCGTTGCTCATGATCTGTTTAACGAAGCGCTGAATTTCTTCACCGCTGATCATGCTGAATGAACCAAGATACGCATCAATGCCACCGCAGCCGGCATTGAGGGAGGGTAACTGCATCGAAATCAGTTGTACGTTTTTAACCGGATTTCGCAGATACACCGAACCACCTGAAAAATAACCCGCAGCCTGTCCCTGCCATGCCTGCGCCTGTGAGACGTTTCCGCTGTACCCCAGACTGCCAAAAAATCCGTTCAGATCACCATTTACATCAGCCCGGACAGGGGATACTGACAGGCCCATAAAAAAAATGCCTGTGGCTACTGCCAGCGACTTAATCATGCCCATGCCTCCTGAAAGCTGGTTTCTGAAGCGAAATTCGCAATGCATAATGTCCGGCAGTACAGGCCATAAAACCGATGCTCAGTGAGATTAAGAGCAGTACCGGTATATCCTGCAGAAAGGTACTCAGCTCAGATTTTGAAAGCCCCCCAGCAAGTCGGGCAACCAGGAAGCCATAAATTGTCGCGGATACCAGCAACGTCACGCTGAACAGAAGCCAGACGCGCTCGGTACGCGAGAACGCATACGAATATGTAGTCATTTTGTAGTCCGGTTATATTACTGAGGGGTGAGCTGCGTACTTGCCGGCATGGGCGGCAACATTTTCGGATCAACATTGTCGAGGTCAGCTTGTATGAGGCTGGCCATCCGACTTTCAAGAACAGGAATATCCATCACGCCCTGCGTTAGTGGATAAGCCCTGAGTGTGTTGACGTTCACCATGAAGGCCGTCGGCGTGGCAATCGGCAGACCATTACCAAAGAAGGTGACTATCTCATCTGCTATAGGGGAAGCCGGGTCCGTTTTGCGTGGTATCATTGGCGAAGGGTATGACGGGTCTCCGCCTCCATCGAGCGTATAAGGATATACTTTGATATCGTGCAGATCGGTCCATTCTTTGATTTGAGGGTCGAATTTTGCGCTGTACTGGCAGTGCGCCTGCATAAACAATACAACCGCATAGTCCTTCATATTAACCTGACGACCGTCAGGTAATGTCATCAGACTGGTTGTCGTCCCGGGGGATTGCATTGTCAGGGCAACAACTTCCGGAGAATTCATTTTTGCTGCATCCATTGCGGCAAGTTCATCCCGAACACCGGCAATGACTATCAGAGGAAACACCATCAACAAGCTGGCGGCGACTTTACCGATCATGCAGTACCTCCCTTCTTTGAAAGGTTACAATCTTCAGTCTGCCATTCATGTACGCATGCGATTGTCATGAGCACCACTGAAAGTGCCCACATCAGGTAACAGGTCCAAATCAACAGGTTTTGGGAGAGTGTTACCGGCGCTGCAACCAGATAATCCAGGCACTTTGCCGCCACGCCCCACCACAGAAGATGAATCAACCTCAATTGACATGATTTCATTCTCCTGAAGATGGAACGAGCAGGAATGAGCCCACCACTGAACAACCACGAGACAAGTAACCCCATAACCACAGACAGCAGATACAGATGTCGTATGGTGCTGTCTGTTTCATTTTGCCATTCGGAGGCTGGTTTCCGTCCTGTCAGGCATGTTGCTAAATACACCGGAGAAGACTGTTGCAGAGCGTTATCCTCTGCGGACAGGGATGGAATGGCCCATTCATCAGGTAAGTCATCGAGAGATATCTTAGGTTTGTCGCACACAGAGATATTGACCATCCCATCCGGAGCGCCAGCGATAAGAGCCCGGGCAGTCGAGAGGAAGCTGCCGGCAATCGAGTTGTTGAATGACAGCATGATGAACAGGAAAAACAGCACCAGAGAGGGCGCCGTCACCAGAGAAAAAAAAGCGACACGTAGCAACGTGCACGCAGTACGTATGTATGCAAATTTATTCACGGGAAATCCTTAAGAGGCGGGTCTGAACCCGTGGGATACATTAAGAAAGCGCTTGGCTAGTTCATCCTGCGTCATGAAGCCGTAGGACAATGCCCGATAGTTTTTCTTCTTTGGATCAACCAGAAACAGTGCCGGGAAATGCGTAATGTTCATAGAACGGACCTGACCTGAATCAGGGCGGCTTTGTGGTAAGGAGGCCGCAACCTGTCCATCCACCGATACCGGGATCAGTGATATTCCGTTGGATTTAGCAAAATCAGCAACAACACCGGCCATCTGTACATCAATGGGGTCGCTGCCACGGTAAAAATAGAAGAGGCCATACTGTTGTGACATCTCTGCTACCGCGTGCTGCCGTGCCTGCTGATCTCGCGTCTGAACAAACGGAGCCATACTGTTGTAATGCGGATACTCAAGATTGTAATCGAGGTCCGGATGGCTCAACTGGGCAGCCGCAAAAGACTGGCTGAACATCGATCCTCTGTCAGTCCAGAATTTCTGCCAGCGCAGGAATGTGGCAGTATTTTCCCGTGTCGGATACAGGATGGCGCGATTAAGCGCCTCCATTGTGTATCCTCTGAGTACCTTTGCCTGCTCCTGGGCAGTCATTTTGCTGAGGTCAGGAATGACTGGCGCCGCGGGTTGTTGCTGTTTTTGTGGCTTTTCAGGCGGGGTTTTCGGTTCGTTGTACCAGAACCAGCCAGTAAAGGGAGCTGCCGGTTTCACAATCTCATCAGCTGTTGCAGGCAAACTGACCGTCAGCACCAAGAGAACTGTTATGAGTTGCCTCATTTTTTCCCTCCCTGACCTTGTTGTTGCTGTACCTGAGCCGCAATTCGGTCTTTTACCTGTTTCACCATCACAGATGAATCCGGGATTTTTTGGTTATCCATCAGGTCACTGTAGAAGTCTGAAAAATTAATTAAGTCAAAATTAATATTCTGCAATTCCGGGATAGTGATTCCACGACAGTCAGGATTCTTACCGCTTCCAAACCCAATACCAAGCTGATCGCGACGCCCCTGCTCCTGAATTATACGAGCCAGTTTTCCCTCGAACACGCAGTAAACTTTACTCTTCTGAAGACAAACACCCAGAACCTCACGATCGCAGCGCTCACCGAGACTGACCGTAATCTTTTTCGCTTTTGCTTTACCCAGCGCCAGTTCTTCACTGTTACAAGCCGACAACCCTACATCCTGACCCCATCCGGAGTCTTTACAGCAGTTAGAAAAGCCGGCAATAGCTTTGCGGCAACTGGTCACTTTCCCGGTAAATGCCCTGACATCCATTGCATTCTGCCCCTTTTTAACATCATCTGCCGCAGATGCCAGTCCAGCCAGTTTTGACACTGCCTCGTCAAAACCACTGTCCCCGGCACCATCCGTGTCACTGCAGTCCCCCGTTTTACAAAAGTATTCCCCACCGCAGATAATTCCACCTGAAGTGAACTTACGCTGACATTCGTAGTTCACCCTCTCATGCTCGCAATAACTCCCGTTTTGCGTAAGGCACTGCGTTCCCGTCACGGTACACGCAGGATCATTCATCAGTGGCTCGCAGGTGCCATTTGAACCTGACTGAACCAGATACTGATCCAGATACTCCCAGCAATCACTCCACACCTGCTGGACAACACCGTCTATAGTCACCGGTCTGTACCCTCCGGCCACTGAGCAGGTGCTTGATACAAAGACAGGAGTACTTTTTGCTGCAAGAGCGCTTCTGCTTTTCTGGAATCCACACGATTCAGTCCATTCAACTTTGGGCACACTGTTATTTTTCTTCACCCGCAGGACCAGACGGATAGACATCGGGACATGTTTATAAAATTTCTGTCGGCCCGAACCGTCCCTGAGTTCATGCGGATGAGATGACGTAAAAGCAACGCCGGCGGTCAGCGTCGCCGGTACGGGTGTGAAGCTGACATTCTGGTAATTGCCTTTATTGTGCCAGGGAATTTCTGCCCCCAGAATGGAAACATTCATGAAGAAACGGGGTTTATTTCCGCTGTTATTTTGCCATGAATAAGTGGCCTGAATAATTTCCCCGCTCACCTGGGGAACGATGGTGACGACATTTCGTCCGTTAATTTCCTGCATGGGTATATCGTAGAGTTCGTATTGCAACGTCTGAGTTTCCCAGGTGGAATCCCCCTCAATCACAATTTTTGCAGTACGGCTACAGCTTTGTTCTATCCAGGCGTCACGCTCGCAGGTGTATTTCTCGAATTCGGACTTTGAAACGTTCGTTTCCTGACATTGTTGAGGATTTCCGGTTCCGTTGATCATTCCATCAGCATTTGATTCTGCATCCTTACCTGCTGTAATAAAGGGAGCATTAGGATCGATAACCGGTAACGGGTTTTTTGTTCCGGCATCGATAACTGCCTGACCCGCGTTACTGTTCAATAACCCTTCCATGCCCTTATTTACAAGACCGCCATCATCGCCTTTTATTCCGCCGTAATACCCTGTTTCAGGTGGATTTGATGTATATCCAGGGATGCTTCCTGTTACCGAATCCGGGTTATTCAGGCTGTTAGTACCCTGCCCTTTATTTCCTTTTCCAAATTCAGCGCCAGAATTAAAAGCATCGCTGGTTGTATCAGCCACGGCCAGTAACGGCAAAAGGAGTATCAGCCCTCCCCAAAATGCTCTCATTCTCCCTCCTTCAACAACCGTTTTGCTGTTGCTGCACAGTCTCCACGTTCAGCCACTCTTTCCAGGGCCTGTCTGAGAGGAAGACTGCCGCGAATCACATCAAAATGTCCCGTACAGGTCACTACCAGAGCAGGTATGGCGGTAATGCGGTATTCGGAATACAGTGTCGGATCTATTTGCACACCAATATTTTTATCTTCTTTAGCCAGTTCAAATATCGTCGCAGCGGTCTGACGCATATCATTGTTAACCAACCCGCGAAGAGTAGCGGGAATGCCATAACGGTTTGCATCACGAAGCATGGGTAACAACCCCTCACGGGGCAGGCCCAGACTGACAAAATAGATGGCGGGGAAAGTACGCTTTTCCACATTCTGGCTGGCCTGTTGTTGACGGTTAATATCCTCCTGAAGACGGTTAATCTGTCTCTGTTGCTCAATTGGGAGGGGCAATGTCTGGCCCTGAAGGTTCTGTTTGAATACTTCCAGCTCCTGCTGTTGCTGTTTGATCCACGACATATCTCTGACGGACACAGCAGACTGCTCACTGGCTGATACAAACGAGGTGCAGAATATAAGAGTGCAGACAAGCAGCACCCGGCACTTGATTGTGTTCATTGTCAATTCCTTACAGAAAAACGCAGTTACGTTTGCGCCAGAAGAGGTAACCAAAATTCTTTTTTGAGTTTGGGGAGTTATGTTTAATCCCCCAGGTTTGGGTAGTAGCACCAAACGCATGGCAATTTGAGCTCTCAGGGAACATGTTCACCATCTGATAACGCCAGCGGTCTTTCGGAATGATGGGAGACGGATACTGATTACAGACTGCGTTATCTGCACCAATGGAATTCCAGACCAGACCTTCACGATGCATCTTGAACGCCATACGCTCACTGACAAGAAGTGATGATTCCAGAGGGGAAAACTCACCGCTGGTAAAACCTGTCATCGGATACATCGATCCCTGGCTACCTGCACACCAGAATAAAGGGGCCAGAGGGCGCCCGGCAGCGCTGGCCACAGAATCCGCTGCGCATGCAGCCTGTGCAATCAGATTACCGAAAAGCGACGCTTCCGGACTAATCATCATGGACAGCGTGCTGTCATTCCATAACGGGTCAATTTCAGAGAGGTAAGCGATATCCAGGTCCCCTGTCTGCAGACAACCAAGACTGGTAATAATGTTGAGCCAGAAAATCAGAGGGTATTTGTACCAGTGGACATGGTAGAACGTGCCTGCAGCAGGACGGTCACTCTGACCAGCGGTTCCTGTTCCTGTCCGACCGAGATCAATTTTAAATCCGCCCATGTTCACCATAACGCCAGGCTCACGGGTCACATCAACCATCGCCATCGGTTCCCAGAATCCAATCGCCAGCCCAATACGATAGAGGATTCCAACAGGGCAAATTTGTATGGGAGACGAGGGATTACTGGTGTCAGGCAGCGGACCGGAGGCGAGCTTGATGCTACCAATTGACATCGGGAACATGCACTTCCAACAGATATCGGAAATTGGATTTACCCATCGTCCCTCACCAGCATTACTGGAGGCAAAAGCCTGAGACGGTGTACAACCCAGCACCAGAAGTAATGTGGCGAACCAGACAAAGCGCCTCATGCTCCCCCCCGAAGCCACACACAAACCGGACCGTCTTCAGTGTCATGTATTGAACCAATAAACCAGCCATCTTCTGAAGGAACAGAAGGCTGCCATTCACTGATATCAGATGCTCCGTTTTCCCAGGCTTCAATAACCTGAGGAGGTGCATCGTTCTCCAGCCAGCGAAGTGCACAGACAAGTTGATTCGTGCGTAACCATTCATTGAAATCGGCCTGGGAGGCCTCATCACATGAAGGCTTAAAGTAGTGTGGGTGAGTCCAGAATCCGTTTTGGTCACGGATTACTGCAACCGCCTTTACAGGTTCAGTGTGGGTCATGGGGATCTCCGGATGTGCCACCATCAGAGTTGCGGGGGCTGGAAAATATCAGTGGTTTTTAGCACTGGCGGCAGCTTTCATAATGATGGCCAGTCGCTGTTCCTGTGTCATTTCATACAGGGCAAGAATGCCACCACGCATTACGGCAGAAGGTTTGTAGAGCGGATTCTCATTGAGGATCTCATCCAGCCATCTGGCTGAACCTTCATCATGACGTAGTGACGAGATAGTATTATTCCGGCCCTTTTCACATTCAGGGTCTTTTTTCATGGAGTTACCTTGTCTGGGTTAAACAAAAACGGGGAGCTGGCTGAGCGCAGAGCGACGTCCAGATGCCAGACATGTTGATATCAAGTGGGGTAAATCGTCAGAGCGGTGTTGGCTGAACGACAATAAATGCGTAGCCGTAATCATCGTCAGACTCAGCGTCCTCGGTCGCGCCGGTGGCGATTGCGTTCGCAGCCTTAGTGATATACCGGGAAAGTGATTTACGAGAAGTTTGCCGCGTTCCCTGGACAATAACGACGATATGGCGGGCCAGACTCCCTTCAGCAAGATAGCCAGCCATTTTGATCCAGGGGGGTAACGCAGAACCCGCTGCATCCGGGAAAAAACCGGGAGGGTCAAAGCACAAACGCACGTGCACATGCCAGTGAACAGAGTATTCAGGAAACATTAAACCGGTATTTCCATAATCACCACGATAATGGCATCCTTCAGCATCCACTGGCAGTTCGTTATTCATGATACTGTCGGCAGCGCGTTCAAGACAAAACACCAGGTCGCGAGTTATCGTGTGTGGTTTTGCATTCACACTGACTATCACCTGAGTAAGAGGATAAGCACGTTTTTCCCACTCCCCCCTTACAGGAGGGGCATACTCGGGAAATGGCTGTGGAACAGTGACATTTCTGTCCTGACGATCTTTTTTCATTACCGAAAAGAAAAAAAAGCAGCCGTTCAGTATTACGATCAAAAATAGAATTATTGGCCACTCTATGTCCATGACTCAGTCTCCTTCATATGCGACAGCATCAGCTCAACCAGGTATTCAGGAAAGCGCTCATCTCTGTTTTCCGGTTCGACCAGCTCCATCTGATTTGCTCTTAGCCAGTTAAACCATGCCTTCGTCACCAGTACCGGACTCCAGGAGGCAGTCTCCGGGTATAAAGCCTTAAGTTTGTCTGCCGTTCCCTGACGGTTGTGCTTCTTTACAGATTTGCCGGGGAGTTTACGGGGGAAATTACGCTCTCTTTCACGTGAGGTTACGACGGTACGCATTTCGGGAAACAAATCACCTAACGTTGTTGCGGTCATTTTTTTACTCCTGATACCGGAATTTCTTCCACTTTCAGTACACGGCCATCGGGGGAAATACGAACAGGGATGTTTGAGAAGCCAAATTTCCGCGTGAGGGTTCCTGACTGGTCGAAGTAAATACGTTCATTCAGGCTATCGCTGGTATTCTTAATATTGCCTTTAACCAGAATTACCTTCGCGTTCGTCTTACCGGCAATCTCCTTTCTGGCCCATTCCATCTGGTCTTTATTATCGCCATCGATAAAATACAGAACCTGATTGAAAGGGACTTTATCCAGTGGATTCACCTGCTCCCCTTTGCGCGCAATAACATTTCCCTGCATATCCGTAACGGTTTCCTGGACGGTAAACGTGGGATCAAATGCAAAGCTGCGGTATTTTTCAGCATTGGTTAGCCCACTGACAGCAGGTGGCCGGACGGCATTCCTCTTCACCCGATCAACGGCTTCTGCACGCAATTTGTCCAGTTCACCGCTCTGCTCCATCCCCTTCAGACGGTTCTGGATAAAATCCAGCATGTCCTGTTCGGCAGGTTCAAACACATTTCCCCAGGTACCGAGATCTTTCGCACCGCTACTGGCTGACAGAGCCAGTAGTACCAGGGCTGTCAGTGCCAATCGTTTATTCACTGTCCCTCCTGAGTACGGCGGGCGATATCGCTGCGGATTTCGGTCGTGATATCCGGTAACGGGCTGACAGCTGCAGGTTTCACCAGGATGATAGCGTTATGCGAGGTTTGCCACTCATTCAGGCTATCGGTCATCGCCGTGTTGAAACGGCTTGTCAATGCTTTCGCCTTGTCCTCATCGAGCTGCAGTTGTGCTGACTGCTGCATGAAAAGGTCGATCGTGCCTTTCATGTCGAAAACCACAATTTCCGGGGTTGTGAGTTTTATGTAAGCCCCTGCTATTCCGGTCAGCACCATCTGAGAGGCCAGCACACAGGCAGCAAGTTTTACATTCCTGGAACTAAGCCAGCGCGACATTGTTACGCCGTGTCGCACTGTGCCGCCGCTGAACGGTTTTTCGTTACTGTCACTCATGCCGCTTCCACCCATTCTTCAAGTTCATGAAGTTCGTCTCCAAACTTCCTCTCTGCCAGCAAATAGGCGGCCTCCTCGGATGTGGCCCCTGCTTTCTGAGCGTTCTGCATATATGCGAAGTCCTCACCACGGGAACTGAACATGGCGCGAGTAACAGGATCAACAAACAGCCGATGGAACGAGCTGTATTCGCCGGCACTGATAAGCAATGAACTGTAATCGGTCTGAATTGCCGGCTGGAAACCACGGATAACTTCCTTTTCCATGTCCGAGAATTGATCCGGATTTTCGGAAAGGTATTGTTTGAATGCCTTCGTATCCTGCAGCAGCGTGATTTTGGTCGAACTGTTGTTCCATGCAGCTTCAGCTTCCTTACCGGCACTGAAGTCTTTGATGCCCTGAGTAATCGTAATGAATGCACCACGATGTCGGCGAACAGTACGGTAACCAGTTTCGATAAAGCGGGCAGCATGAGGATTAGAACCACCGAGCAGTCGCCAGGCTTCGTCGATAATGCAGACTTTTTTGAGATCTCGCGGGCTGTGGTACATCTTTTCCTGAATCGCGAGGATGAGAGAAAACAGGATAGAGGAAAGTAACTTCGGCTTGTTTTCCAGACTCAGAAGCTCCAGCACAGCAAAACGGGTTTCGTCATCAAGTGTAGGTTTGTCGGCATTAAAGTATTCGCCATCAGCCCCCCAGGTACAGTAGGTTTCCAGCAACATAGCCAGTTCAGCCATTCGGGCAATGATGGTCGGTTTGTCTGCAAACGCGGTGTTAACATCCTCACTGGTCAGATAGTTATAAACATCATCTATACGTGCCCGGTTTTGCTTTTGTTCCCAGGCATGCATGACCGCTTTTTTCAGTATTGCTTCACAAACGACATCCAGTGGTTCGGTCGGGCTTGCCAGTACCGCAAGAAGTCGAACAATCCCTTCTGCTGAAAGCTTGATGTCTCTGACGTTGGCAAACGGATTAAAACGAAGTTGAGCACCATCCAGATACACACCACCGGCCTGCAGGCAGTAGTTCTTGTAGCTGTCCCCCATATCAATAACCCAGCCAAATCCACCTGCGTTCAGTACATCGCGGAGAATACTTTGTGTCAGGAATGATTTACCAGCACCAGATGTTCCCGTGACAGCAATGTTGAAGTTGGTACTGCCATTTTCTTCGTCGAACATATCGAAGAAGGCTACCTGGTTGCGATAGGTCGGCAGCGGCATTCCTCCACGTGACAACTGACGTTCGGCTACCACAGGCATCAGGCTTACCGCATTCCATGATTTTCCACGTAATGTGGCACCCGTCGTTTTAAGATCCTCCCACATTCCCTCCTGCATAACGAACGGGAAACTGGCCAGCCAGTTACGCATCTGCTGGTACTGAATCGTGACCATTTCCAGTTCGTTTTTACGAAAGACGTTCACGGCAGCAAGTTCACATTTCTGTGCTTCTGTATTGTTATCTGGTGTAAACAACGTCACGTTGAAATACGTGCGGCAAAGTGCAATTTCATTGGTGTACAGCTGCTCACGGGTTTTACGCCATTCATCTGCTGCTTTTTTGGTTCCAGGGAACAAAGCACCATAGGCTGAGTTTGCTTTTTTGGACAGATCCGTATCCTTACGGAAGGCCTCACCCTGACTTGCTGTCTGCTCCTCGAGCTCGGTTGTCCAGGTAATCATAAACGGGCAAGGAATGCCGAGGTCCGGGAAGCGGATATTCTGCAGGTTATCCGCCCCCTGCCAGAGCGCAAAGCGACGTGGATTCTTGCTCAGCTGCATGTTTACGATACGACAAGCTGATGCCGGAAGCCGTGTACCGTCCGTTTCAATTTTTTCAGGTAATTCAATACGTAAATGGGAAGGATGAACTTCAAAGTCAATGGAAGGGTCAACCACCTGACGATTGAGCAATTCATCCTCGTTATAGTCGCCTGGAGACGTCATAACCTGCTCATGACGGTAGTTCACCATTTCACGCATAACTGACAGGAAACCGTTCACGTCAGTATTGATGGAATCAATACGAGCCGCCCCCAGAGAAACACGAATGGTGTTGCGCAGCTGAACCAGCTCATCCATCACCTGCTGAGAAAATCGTTTAACGGCTTTACCATAGACAATAAAGATCCGGTAATTACGCAGGTAAAGCGGGTATTCACGCTTGTTTGCCAGACCGTGTAAAGCTGATCTCTCCCAGAACGCACGGGTGATTTTATTCAGGTGATCGGCCATCTGGCCTTTCCACATGTCGGTACTGACGCCAGCCGCAATGCGCTCACCCACACATTTACTTGCAGTCAAAATAACGGTGACAGGTGTTTTACGAGGCAGTTTCTTACGCAGCATGTCATCAAGAGCCGCCATCACCTGCTCATTAGCCCCCGGTAGCGGGGCCAGTTCAAGAACAAATCCGGCCGTACCCGTATTAATGAACAGATCATTTTTTTCATCGTAATAACGGTATGGCAGGCTGGCAACGAGGGAGGGGTAATCCCATGTTTGCTCAAGATTAGCGCGAGCAGTTGCTGCGCCATCCTTGTGCTGTCCTCTTTCAATCAAACCCATCAGAGTGTCCAGAACACTGCTCATTTTCGCCCCTCCACAACAGAACGGATCAGCTCAAGACGGCGCTGCCGGGCCTCTTCAGTGAGGTTGAAACACACTGGCTCATCGACACTCATCTCCATTCGATATCCGGAATTGTTTAACACTCTCCCTTCGGCCAGCAGTGCCATATCTGGCGAAGTGGGGTCATCTTTTAAACTGATCATTCGCCCCCCTCCCCGATAACACGATAGCTTTCATCCCAGTGCGATTTGTTTTTCACAAACTCGACCACGGACGGTTGATGGAAGTTGTCATCGGTATCCACCCACGGTGCAATCCACAGACGCTGGGTCGCGTCAGGTATACGCTGCGCCTGAACCCGTCCTGCCGTATTGACAGGAGCTGGCTGCCCAACGGCTGAAGAAGTAATACGCGGAGTCACTCCAGTCTGCATCGTTCCTGCAGGTACAGCAGCCAGAGGACGTGGCGCGATTAACTTAGAACCAGGAGATCCGGTTGCTGCGACTGAAACAGGACGTGACGTATTAACGACAGGAGCCACATTGCGCAGTGCCGGCAGGGTTTCACCCGCAGGCTTTTTTGCAGCTTTATCCGCGGTGAGGTCGTCAAGACTTTTGCCCTGTGCGGCCAGTTTATTTGCCTCCCCGGTTGTGAGGCACTGGTCGGTCGCGGTTTTATTACAGTCAAAATCAGAATTCATACCGGCGCAGCCGGTCAGTACGCTACACAGCAGTGCAGCGCCCATCAGTTTTTTCATGGGATAACTCCGGTAAATTATTAGGTACTAATGGAGGTAATTGAGGATGAAAATCAGTGTGGCTGGAGTCCACAGAATATATTAACGTTCACGCACCCCGCTCCCCTCGCCGTTGCTGTCCGGGATGTTCTGAATGAACAGGAAGTGACATGTTTTCCTGGATTTCCCTGATGTTATTTCATACCGGTATTTTTTTTCTGCCTCATACCACTGCTGAATAACATCCAGAGAAAGCTCCTTTCTTTCGGTAACCGTGGACTGTAGCCACTGCCACGCGCCGAGGTTCAGTGGCTTATATATGGCCAGTTTTCTGTCCAGTACTTCAGGCCAGGTACCAGGAAGGGTGCCAAAAATTTTCATAAACAGAAAAGGGAAAAGGCATATACCAACAAAGATGGCAGTACACTGAAACCACCAGGATGACCACCAGTATGAATTTACATAAATCCATACACCTGCGTTGAGGAGACTAAACGTAATTGACAGTATCCAAATCCACGTGATGCGTGGAGGATAAGCATTGTCGCGCCACATCCGTATATCCACGCCAATCTTGTTAAACAACCTGTCGTTATCATTCATCATCCACCTCAGTTAATCGTGTCGCCGAGACGCAACTGGCTGGCCTGTCGTAACACATCATCCGGGTTAATATTCCCCACTGAAGTAGTGCTGTTTGAGGTGGTCTGGCTGACGGACTGAGGCGCGGCTTCACTCTGTGTGGAATTTGCAGCATTCTGCAGGGCTTCCTTCGCTTTTTGCTCTTCCGCATCCTCCAGCGTTTCCAGGCGGAAACCTTTCTGGAACACCACTGTGACCTGGTTACCTGCACCGATATCAATGATCGGATGGTATTGTTCGGCGCGCTTAATCCAGTACTGACTCAGCGTATCAGCAGCCTTGTTTGCCCCACCCCCTAACCCTTGTTTAAACACATCACCGGCACCAACATCGGCAGTAGCTCCAAGCCCCACTGACGGCGTGGCAGCAGATTTAATCCCCTCGCCAAAACCGGAAAGCAGACCAGCCGCACCTGCATACCCCACAATCATACCGTTACGCATAACCGGTTTTCCCCGGATACCACCTTTACCCTGATAGCTGACATGACCGTCAAACTCCATATCGATATGCTTTCCATTCTTCAGTACACAACTGATCGATTTAGTTCGTACCTCACCACGCTCACTGGAAATATCGCCCCAGATTTCACCCACAACAAAACAGCCATCGGCGCTGTATTCTTTATTGTTGGGCATCTGGATATTGCCAAGTAACCGGAAGGTGACGGGACGGGTATTCTGCTGGCCAGTCACGCTGGCGTTAGCATCAGCACCTTCAATCATAATGGCTTCAGAAAAAGAACCTGACGGGATCCAGGGTAGTTTTGTTGGTTTCTTTTTCAGACTTTCATAAGTAAATTTTGAGGTGGTAAGTCCCCCCATAACCCGCTGGCCTGAACCTCCTGGATAAAACCCTGCCCCCTGACCTGCATTAACAGCGCCATTGGCGGACGGCGTGCCTGTTGGGGTGACAGAATATTCTGGCGGTCGGGCCTGACCGGCAGCAACAGGGCCAGGAAGTGGTGTTCCGTTCTGGTCAGCAGGTGGTGTCTGCTGGCCACTGGTCGAATTGCTGCCGGAGGCTTTCTGGTTTAACAGGTCAGTCAGGCGCTGTATTTCAGCATCCTTTTCAGCCAGCTTCTGGCCTGTATTAAGTATGTTTTGGTCAAGCTTTTGTGACAGCATGTTGACATTCTGCTCAAGCGCAGACGTTTTGGCCTGTTGCTGTGCCAGTGCGGCATCATTGACCTTTTCATTGAATGAGGCTGTAACCACGCCCGTCATATTTGGCACGGCAGCGGGTGGAGGTGCTTTCTGTTTTTCCTGATATTGCCCATACCAGTAAACCCCTCCAGCCAGAGCAGCCCCGGAGGCAATGACGGCCGCCAGAACAGTAATCTGTCTGCGTCGGGTTTTGAGATTTTCATTCAGACTCATGAGCGCGGTTCTCCGTCATCTGAAAAAATAACCCAGGCATATCCTTCTCCACCGGCGTACAGCTGATGCTGGGAGAGCATCACAGCCCTGACACCTTTACGCCAGAAGTCACGTTCACGCAGATTCTGAGTAATACTGCCGGGATTGGACATACGGAAGCGCACAATTCGCAGATGGTTTCCCACAAACTGGCGTTCAGGAACAAGGTGTACCGACGTGCCAGGGTTATATACTGGCATACGACTTATCGGATATTCCTGGTAGTCATCAGGAACGTCGCCGTTAACGATAATACGTGACAGGGAAACGAGCGTTTTTTCATAGCTCTGCCCTTCCTCCCACGCTTTCGCATCATTGTTTTTACGCAGCGGTGGAGACATGGGGGTGAATCGCAGTGTTTTACCGTTTCCTGGCTGGGGCCGGACATTGAGGCTCAGAGAGGAACCCCGGTCAGTCTGAATGAATACAGTGAAGTTTTGCCCGACCAGTGGTGAAAGAATAAGGGCGCCGTCATCTGTCTGGCTCTGGTCATAGGCACCGGATGGTCCGCTGATGCTGGTAATCAGTTCTCCGTTAATAACAACCTTACTGGGATTGGTATTGCTGAGAGTGACATTAAAGGCGGCGTCGTTCTCAAACGGAATGGCTGCGGGGGCGGAAGCGGCCCGAAGGCCGCTGGTAAAAAGTCCCGTTGCCAGTAACACAGCAACAGCTGCCGGTGAAATACGGATTTTCATTGGCAGTCCTGTCAGTTAGTGGTGGTGACCGACTGAAGTTCTTCGAACAGGTGAAGATTTACCAGTCCTTCGATATAACTCAATTTCAGTCGGTAGGTTTTTTCCTGGTCCTTTAGCGGTGTGGTGATAGCGCCGTTGGTTGTGGAGGACTTTAGCGTTCCGCTGAACTCGACCACGCCAAGTTCATTCATTACCCTAATTTCCTTTGTATCAAAGCGGGTGGTGATTCCGCCTTTCTTGATACGTTCCGCCTCAATATCCAGTGCTTTCTTCAGTTCATCCCGTTCGGCGGATGGGACGAAACCGAGAAGCATTTTCTGGTTGTTATCAACGTTTTCCGGACTGACATTCAGTCGCCAGTAAATAAAGGCGGCGGCGAACATAGTCATGCCGGTGGCGTCAGCACCAGAGGCATCAGAGGTGAATGGTTGGTTGAATGACATGGGTGTGGTGATGGTTTTCTGTTTTGTGGCGAAATACCACGCGAGAGACCCCGTCAGAACATTTCCCACGGCGCTGAGCAGAAGCAATAAAGCCAGTGCAATAAACGCATAACGGAGTTGTTTATCGCGCTCGCCTTTAATTTTAAGCTTCATATTAGTTAAGCTCTCCAGTGCCGGAAACTAGAATCAGGTATTTGTCGAAAGGTAATCTTGAACAAAATGGAGGGGAGGTGCCAGTAGCAAAAATTAAGTAACCAGTACGAACCCTGCCCTTTTTTCAGATGCCTGATTATTGCCCACAGCAGACCCGCTACAATTGAAAGTTCGAGAGACATATCGTTGAGAACCCCAAGGACAATTAAAGGTGCAACAATAAGTACTTCATCGAGCGGAAGACCAATATAGCGTTCCTGCTGATTGAGAGTTTCCGGGAAGTAGTATTTATCGTCTTCCCCATTCATTGTTAGCTCGCAATACCGAAAGCAACACGAGTAAAAATAATACACATAACAATACCGACAAATACCAGTGGTGAGCGTACTTTTATGTAAATAAAGAGCCCCATGATAATTTCGGCTATATAGAACCATTTAACTAGAGATGAGCCGGAACCGAAGGTTGAATTGACGGTAGCATTTTGGGTAGCCAGTAAGTCAGTTCCGCCTGCAAAAACCGGATGTGCAGCCATAAGTGAAATTAAAATTAACCCTCCATTTTTAATGAATTTTCTAATCTGGTGATTTTCACGCGTTTTACGAAATAAAGACGCTACCGCCCATCCCTTCGTGACTTTAAGGGCATTACCTTGTGTGGACATGCTTGTTTTCTCCGGAAGTAAACAATGTGTTTATGCATAAGTGTTTGTTTACGCACGCGATATTGTCCCATGACACTAAAAAAAAAAAACCGTGACACATGTCACACTGTTAAAAGTTTTTGGGAATATTCCTACTATGCAAGTTGGGTAGGCTTTGTCTCTCAGACTGACGATGTATCGCTTGCGAGATCTATAGCAATGAAAGTAAAAGAGAAAATGTGGGAAGGGCGCGGAAGGCCACGTAAATTCCAGCCTGGTGAGGCTGTTGAATGGAGGCTACGCGCTCCCGACAACTTACTCATGGAGCTTAGGGTGTGTGCCCGCTTAGGCAAAAGAAGTGTAAATGATGAAATTATTGCAAGGTTGTTATTATCACTAAATTATCAGCCAAATAGTCCTGTGATTAAAACGGCAGAAGGAGAACGTTTGATTGCGCTGGCTGTAAAATTTGAAAACTGGCTTAGTAACCAGCTTGATAGTGAGAGTGGTACTGCGGATGAAAATACAGAGTCCATTGCTTATGCGGAACGGTTATGGATGTGGCGTGAGGGTGAACGTATTTTACTGCCGGGTAAAACCACGGGGTATAGTATGCGAATTCCTGAGAATCTTGCGGAAGAGATTCGAACTATGGCGAGGGTTCATAAACGCAGCCTTAATGATGAAATGCTTACAAGGTTGATGAATACTTTTGGATATTTCACAGAGCGAATTCTTGAGCAGAATGAGGATGCGCAGGCATTGAAAGTTCTATGTCTTGAATTTGAAGTGTTTCTAAAAGAGAAAATCGCCGAGGCTGAAAAGAGTGTACTGTCAGGAGATAAAGACAGTACACGGTGATCGATGAAGCCGGTTCAGCCCGGCTTTTGAATTACTTCTCATCGATGATGAAGTGCTTTCTGTCAGCTTCATCTTCGGCATCATTAATGGCGCTAATGTTATTATTTATGAGGTCATCCAGTGATACACCCGACTGTGGCCCTTTGAGGTTTACATAAATTTCTGATACAAGCGCCGTTAAAATCATAATACCTTCTCTGGAGCCGGATACTTTTCTTATCAGGTCACGCCTGAATCCATCGAGGTCGAATGTTGAACCTTCTTCCTTTGATTTATGAACCATAAGTCCGAGGCGAACCAGTTCGTTAACTGTTGATGAGTAGTTGGTTTCAGATCCGGTTGCGCCCTTCTGTATCTCTATATCGACAATATCCTGAATCTCTCTGTCAATTTTATCTTTGAAGTAGATGTTCTTGCGCGGCATAATATTTTCCTGAAAATTTCATGCAGTGCCGGATGCGGCACTGTGCTATCCCGATGAGACAGATTTAATACATCAGAAAGCTGCTGTTTTAAAGTCTTTGCCGGGTATTAGAATCATAATCAAGCTTTTATGTGTGTGGCAATCCGGCACTATGATGTGTGTGCATGCAGCACCATCAGGTGTGTTAATTAGGCACCATTATGTGTGTTGATCAAGCACCACTGTCTTTTAAGTTACTCTATTATTTATATACACACAATCCCCACACATCACAGTGCTTAATCAGGCACTGCAAGGTGTGTTAATCCGGCACTGTTAAGTGTGGGGTAACGGCACTGCAAAGTGTGTTAATCCACACACCTTTTATCTCTATATACTCGCATTCCGCATTACAGCTTAAAGTAGCATGATGAAATTAAAGAAAAAATCTGCAAGATGAAATCTTGCGTAGGGTGTGATGTTTTAATGGGTGAGCAAAGAGCGGCAAGTTAATAACCGTGTCATGGTTGATTCCCTTATTTGAGGCTGTGGCTAAATGCATGATTTGAAGCGCTTCCGCGCGTTTGTAGGAAATTATCTTGATTAAAATGATCTGGCGGGATATTTTTTATTGCATAGCATGCACAGGCTTATGGTAGACATAAGGGCCACAAGATGAAAATAACTAAAACCCCGGTCTTATTGCTGGCGTTCTCGCTCTCAGCAACGGCTACTCCTCAAATGTGTTTCGACCAGGCGGGGAGAGATTACCAAATAGATCCGCTTCTGCTTATGGCAATATCAATTAAAGAGAGCCGTCTTAAACCTGCAGCGATTAATGGATCTAATGGTAATGGAACGGAAGATGTCTGTGGTATGCAGGTAAACAGTTCTCATTACGGGAAACTTAAAAAGTTTAATATTACCCGCGAAAGATTATTAAGCGATCCATGTATATGTGTGTATTCAGGTGCATGGGTTCTAGCACGTAACTTTCAGTCTTATGGGCGAAACTGGGATAGCGTAGGAATATATAACACGGGACCTCGTGATGAGATGATAAAAAAACGCAAAGCTTACGCCACAGACATTAAGAACATCTATCGAATTCTCCTTGCAAGAAAAATAATCATTGCAGGTTCATCGGGAAATCGAGACTCCCTATCTATTGAAGAGATAAAAGAAATCGATGTAAGTAAAAACCATTAAAAAAAGCCGCTCACTTGAGCGGCTATTATTCAGGCTTTAAGTCTTGCGAATTCCTCTGCCATTTTCCAGAGTGCCTGGTTAAGTTTTACATCACCATCAATACCAGTGACTTCTCTTGTTTTTGTTCTTTTCCCTTTTGCTGTCTTACCTGAAATTCCGCCTTTGATGACGTTCTCCTGAATACGGTTAAATGTACTCCACAGATCCAAACCTCTGTCTTCCCAACGGCGAGCCTGTAATAACTGGTCAGGTGTCACAGGTGAATGAGCACCATCATATTTATACTCAAGGGCTGCAAGGCTTAACAAACGTTGCTCCGGCTCAGTCAACTGAATACCTTTCATGATATCAATATTTTCAATCACGGTATCGAACGTATCCATCACAGTGTATGCGCCTTCAATCACCTGTCCGACAATATCACCTTTATGCGGCACTCTAGTTTCGCCAAAATCTTTCCACGCTACCAGACCATTGGTACAAATCTGGCGGAACATACCTGGAATCATTTTATAGCTACTGGAACCATCGTGACTGTTCAGCAAAATAATCTCTGGTACTTCTTTCCCCGCAATCTGATCATGGCGACGCAGACGTAATAAATGTTTTGTGAACTCACGCTTTTCAATATCGCGTGTACGGGACTGTGTTGCATAAAAAGGTTGAAAGCCTTCTTCACGAAGACGGTCCAGTATTTCAATAGTTGGAATATATGTATAGCGTTCTGAACGTGAATCATGTTTTTCGGAAGAAAATGCACTGGGTACAATGCGCTGTAATTCATCATTAGTCAGCGGACGATTCTGACGAATAGAGGACGGTGCGCGATAACGATTAGCAAAACTGATCATAATATTCCCCTTTAGTTAATACTTACTGGCGTGATTGTGCGAAAGAAATTATCTACTGGTGCAGCAGCAGCTACCGGATAGCCGTCCAGGATCCAGACAGAGAGATAATCAATGCAGTTCTCATTGATTAATGACAACTCATAACTCCCGACTGGCGGTTCAAAAATCTGAGGTTGTAATTCCCCTTCCGTCGCAGCCATGACCCAGCAAAACAGATCAACGATTTATTCAGCTGTGATTTCTGATTCACATCTTCCGGAAGATTCTTGAGCGGCGGTTTTGACGTTGACGTTTCGTGTGTGCATCCTGGTTTTCTCCTGTGGTGATGGTTTTCCATCTCCCTGGTGAGTTCTCTCGCGGCAAAGGGCAAAGGAGCAACGGCTGACGAATGAACGCAGGGGCGTCACCGCAGGCCGCAGCGCAAGCGAGCCGACAGGCGAGTGCGAACGGGCGAGGAACGGCGAAGCGTACCCTTGCGGGCAGGCGGCTGACGGTGCTACAAGCAGCCCTCCGCGTGAGGACACACAGGGCGATGACCTCACCGGATGAACAGGATGCACACACCCGACACGTCGGAACGGCGTGGCGGCATCAGAGCGACGGCATCGCCGGCGCGGTGGAGGCGGCGCGACCGGCACGGGCGCAGCAAGCCGCAGGGGTTGACCTTCGCCATCAGACCCTAGCCGCATGGCCCGAAACGCGCAGGGGTTCGGCGGAGACTGGCAGGTGCGCAGCAGCTGCCCTGGCGGAGTGGGGCTCGACGACTGGACAGCGCCAGCTGGTCAGGAGCCGAAGGGGGCCATCAGTCGGTTATTACTGAGACCAGAGGAATAGAACAGAACCATGCAGACAGTAGATAAATGATCCGCAATCAGCAAATCACAATGGACAGGGCGGGAAGAGAGCGGGCGCGCCGCAGGCGCTGCCGCCCTGCCCCGTTCCCGGAGGGAACCGTCCTTCCTGGCTGTTCATGCTTGCGATCGCACCAGAAGAGGAAAAAGGGGCTGCCAGCGAACCGGCAACCCCTTCATAAAGGCGCTTCAGGCATGACCAAACCACCACAGCCCCTGATTGGCGGGGGTTTCCCCCCGCCGGGGTTAGCTACTTAGCGGATTCGTAAGCCATAAAAGCCGCCACCTCCCTGTTCGTGTCCCTGTACCGGATTTCGCAGAGCGATTTCCGGGTCAGGTAAGTGAATATTAACAATGTGAGACACACTATCAATACACACCAAATCAGGGTACTTCGTGGCAGTTTCATAGCCTTCTTCTCCTTGCCTTGCGGCATCTAAGAGGCTATTCTGTTGGTGTCTAGTCAAGCAGATCGCCTCGTGTGTTGGTTAATTTAATTAACTTCCTACGGGGCTTTCTTCTTTCTGCCACACAACATCTTAAACGTCATGAGGCAAAAAGCCTCAAGCGCCACCGCCATTATACCTCACCACATACCAGGCTGACCAGGCATCTTCCCTTTATCTCGCTGATTTTATGTGAAATATCGTGTTTTTTTCGATATGTAAATCTCGGATTTACCCCAAAAAAACTGCACCTTAATCAGTCGGGTATCCAACTTTTGGGACGCAGTCCAGTTCAGGCGCAATTGAAATTATTCAAATCCTAGAACGGAATATCATCGTCGAAATCATACGGCGGTTCAGGCTGAGCTGGCGGCTGCTGAGGTACTGCCTCTGCGTTTTTTTCTTTTGCCGTTTTACTCTTTCCTTTTGCTGCCTTGCCCTCGCCTTTTGCGCCACCTTTTACCACCGGAGATGGGGTCTGAGGTTCCGGCTGCGGCTGTCCACTAAACTGCTGACCGCCCTGCTGTGCCTGGCTGTCACGACGACCGCCCAGCATCTGCATAGTGCCGCCCACATTAACAACGACCTCTGTGGTATATTTTTCCTGACCAGACTGATCGGTCCATTTGCGGGTACACAGCTGGCCCTCGATGTAGACCTGGGCACCTTTACGCAGATACTCCGCTGCGATTTCCGCCAGTTTTCCGAACACGACAACACGGTGCCACTCGGTGTGTTCGCGTATCTCCCCGTCCTGCTTATCGCGCCATGTTTCAGACGTTGCCAGGGTAAGATTTGCCACCGCGCCCCCGTTGGGCATGTAACGCACTTCAGGGTCCTGCCCCAGATGACCGACCAGAATGACTTTGTTTACGCCACGTGTTGCCATGATAAATCTCCTTAATTCAGTGTCTTGCGTTTAAAAACCATCACCCGTTGAGTTTCGGGAGCCGCGGTGTTGATGTTTGCGGGAACCTGCTGCGCTGTTCCCCTGGTATTTAACATCACCCGTTTGAGAACCTTCGCCGCAGGGGCGTAAACGAGCACGGGCGATGACAGCCGTCCTGGGCGCGGTTTACCGCGTGCCATTTACCCTGGACGGCTGACAGCGTTTGTGCTTGTCTCAGCCCAGGCGAGAGGGGCTTAAACGGTGAAAAGGCACCAGAAGTGGATGAGAGCAGGGGCCCGCCGCAACGTCGGGGCGCGGCACGCGAAACGGCGTTGCGCCTTACAGCCCGGCAGCCTTACCGCCGGGGTGCGAAAAGCGCAGGCTACGGCGCGCCAGGGGGCGGCGTGACCGGAACGGTCGCAGCAAGCCTGCCTTTGACCTTCGCCATCAGACCCTAGCCGTATGGCCCGAAACCCGCAGGGGTTCGGCGAAGACAGGCAGGTGCGCAGCAGCTGCCCTGGCGGAGTGGGGCTCGACGACTGGACAGCGTCAGCTGGTCAGGAGCCGAAGGGGGCCAGCGCCCTGGGTATTTAGTTTTTGAAAAAATCGGATCAGTTGCTGATTCCCATCGGGAGATGTAATAGCTACAGGAGCAAGGGGCAGAAGAAGACAGAAATACAGCCAGTTGCAAAGCCATTCATCAGAACGGCTATGACGCGAAATGAAGGGCGTTGCGCGTCAGCGCAATGCCTTTCAGCGCCGCAGGCGCGCGGCCTTTTCCGGCGCGGCCAGACGGGGGCATCCTCCCCCGCCCGCCTCACTGTGCCCGTCAGGTCTGAATTCTGAGCAGGACGGTTGAAACATCGGTATACGTGAATGTGCCACGCGGCAGCGGCTCCCAGACATCAGACAGGGGTTTCAGGATCTTTTGTTGCCGTGGCCCGTTGAGGCAGACCGCCGTCAGTATTCCGCCTGATTCGAGCAGCGTTAAGGCGTGCTGTATGTGGCGGATATCCTGCGCATGCTGAAACGGCGGATTCATCAGGATTTTGCTGTAGGTGCTTCCCGGCTGGTAATCCAGAAAATCCCCGCACCGGACGTTAACGCCCGGAAATGCCGCCCGCAGATGAGCGGCTAACGCGGCGTTAAGCTCCACGGCGTCACACCGTGCCTGCGGGACCGCCTCCCGTATGGCCCGTAAAATGGCCCCCGTTCCGGCCTCCGGCTCAAGTATCCGGTCAGAATCGTTAAGTTCTGCCAGGTCAGCCATCTGACGACAGACCGGATCGGGAGTGACGAAAAGCTGCGAGCTGGCCCGGATTTCGGCCACGGGTGTGCGCCCGTCAAGTCTGACCCGCATCGCCTGAATGCGATCCCTGAGTTCACTATGCATATAAATGGCCCTTACCTCCCCGGCGTAATGCCGGGGAGTCTGTCGGTTATTTTTGCGGGATTTCCACGGTTTTCATGTCGGTGATGTACACATTATCGAGCGTGTAACCGCTGGTCATGATGCGGCGGAAGCGGTACGCGCCATGCTCATCATTTTCAGCGACACCCCGGACCGACTTATAATCAGCCGGGGTTTTCGACCATTCAGCTTTTGTCATTTCGCGGAAACCCTCCCCCGGATAGTTAACGATCGGCGGGCGTTTCGCGGCCTGTTTTGCGGCGCGGGCTTCTTCCGCAGACGAGGCTTTATAGTCCGTGATACGGTCGGGGGTCAGTGTCATGGTCCCGTTGCAGCGCATAAAGCTGTAATAAGGGGTGACAACCGAACTGACCGCCCCGCCGCTTTTATTGATGCGGATGATGGTCAGCCACTCGCCCCGGCTCTGAACCTGCCCGCCCGGCTCAAACTCCTGGGTACGGGTGACCACGCCGCCGCTTTCGTCCAGCATGGCGCGTTCATAGGCCAGGCGGTTCTGGTAGTGATTCAGCCAGCGCTGCTGATGGCGGATCGTGCGTTCATGATATGGGGCGGCAATGTCGCGGGCCTGTTCAAAAGTAATAATCTCATTCTCAAGCGCCGAATGCAGGGACATCTGGCCTTCGTACTGGCTTTTCTCCGGCGGGCGCGGGTATTTTTCCAGCGTGAAACAGGTGTAAATGTGATCGTAATTACTGACAAGCCGCGCCATTTTCAGATCCAGCGTCTGCGCCCGCCACATCGTCAGATATTTCTGCGCCTGTGCAATGTTCCGCTCCGCCTTGCGCTTGTCCGCCTCGATCGTTCTGATACGGCGGTAACGCACATCCGGGCGTTCTTTGTATTTCGCCAGACGCAGGGATGCATGCGCCCGATCCTCCCAGTATTCCGCACGTTCAAAGAGCATCACGGCGCGTTTCATACCGTTTTCAATACGCTGCGCATCCCGTCGCGCGCGGCGTTCGCTGTGATGCCCAACCAGGATAGGCTGTCCGAACGGGATAACCGACGCCATCGCGTCCACCTGTGCGAGCGTCTGCTCTGACTCCCCGGCGCGTTTTTCGCTGTAGCCGCTGAAACGGTCGGCGCGTTGCTCCTGACGGTCAAACAGGGTGTTGTCATCGTCTTCAATATCTCCGGCAAGGGACAGAAGCACGTCCTCACGGGCTGGCGTCCAGGCTGGCGCGACAAACAGCGCCTGTTTCGGTGCCCAGCGAAAACCCACGAGATGGATTTTCTGATAGGATTCATCATCAAGGCGCTCTGCGGCATACAGGCGCAACTTGTTGTCATCCGGGGAGTATGTCGCCCGGTACGACTGCGCGGGGATGTCTTCAGAAACTGGCGGCGGGGTGATACTGGCAGTCAGTGCCAGGGCGGTGGTCTGTGTCATGTGGGTTTCTCCTTCCTGTGGTTGCCGCCCCTCTCGGGGCGGCTCACCTGATTAGTTACAGTCCGCGTTTCAGTTTCAGGGTGCGAAGCACCTGGCCGAACGAATCATTAGTCATCGCGGGAATATGCACCCCGCGCCCCTTGCAAATACGCCTGGCGATGTGTCGCCCGAACGCTTTCAATTCGGGTTTAATCTCTGATGCAGATAGCTCGGCGCGACTGATGCGCTTATGTTTGTGGGGCTTTACAGCTCCGGCGGAAGGTGAAACAATAGAAACGGTCATATAAAGTTAACTCTTTATGGTAGTTAATGAAGCCGTAAAAGCCGTTAGTGCGACTTTTACGACGTGGATAAAGCAGGGTTTACCCCCTGCTTTTTTCATGTCTGCGGGTTGCTGCCCGTTCCTTCTGCCTCCTTCTATACTTTGTCCGTAATATCTTCGGGGTCGCCTAAAAACCAGCCGCTGACGGGTTTATAACGTTCAACAAACGCTCTCACCGCCTTTTTACTGGTCATAGCTTTTACGCGGGTAAACATCGGTAAAACGCCCTGTGCATCGCGTCCACTGAACGCAATTTGATAAACACGCATCGCCTGAGCCTGCATTTTTCTTCCTCCTGGTTTTTAAAGAACATCACCCGTTGAGTTTCGGGAGCCGCGGTGTTGACGTTTGCGGGAACCTGCTGCGCTGTTCCCTCTGGTATTTAACTTCACCCGTTTGAGAACCTTCGCCGCAGGGGCGTAAACGAGCACGGGCGATGGCAGCTGTCCTGGGCGCGGTTTACCGCGTGCCATTTACCCTGGACGGCTGACAGCGTTTGTGCTTGTCTCAGCCCAGGCGAGAGGGGCTTAAACGGTGAAAAGGCACCAGAAGTGGATGAGAGCAGGGGCCCGCCGCAACGTCGGGGCGCGGCACGCGAAACGGCGTTGCGCCTTACAGCCCGGCAGCCTTACCGCCGGGGTGCGAAAAGCGCAGGCTACGGCGCGCCAGGGGCGGCGTGACCGGAACGGTCGCAGCAAGCCTGCCTTTGACCTTCGCCATCAGACCCTAGCCGTATGGCCCGAAACCCGCAGGGGTTCGGCGGAGACTGGCAGGTGCGCAGCAGCTACCCTGGCGGAGTGGGGCTCGACGACTGGACAGCGCCAGCTGGTCAGGAGCCGAAGGGGGCCAGCACCCTGACATTTTATATTTCAAAAACACAGGGAAGCAGCAGCAGCAGGAACAGGAACAGGCAGCGTATTATCACCGGCAGGAAAAAAACCACACACACTGGCCAGAAAATACTATCACCTGGCATGCGTAAAATCCGGCCGGCGACAGGCAGAATGCATCAGGAATGGCGCTATTTTTTAACCTCATCCTCTTTTCTGGCATATTCCGGGGCATTTTTATCCGGGAGCTGCTCACTGAGCTGGCGGTAATAGTGCAGCCGCCCCCAAAAATATGCTCTGAGATGTTCAGAAACATCTCTGGCCACGAGTTCAGCGACCACCGGCATAGCCAGCCTTTCTTTATACGCCACACCTGAAGCGACCAGGTCAATGGCCACTTTATCCTGATCTTCTTTCGATGTTGCCGCGAGATTAAATACAGACATCAATATACTCCGA
The DNA here is from genome assembly GCF_002042945.1 of Citrobacter sp. A316. Lineage (NCBI taxonomy): Bacteria > Pseudomonadati > Pseudomonadota > Gammaproteobacteria > Enterobacterales > Enterobacteriaceae > Citrobacter > Citrobacter sp. A316. The sequence goes on along the minus strand of NZ_MVFZ01000021.1, from coordinate 20,628 downwards.
CGGAAATGTAAACCCGCAGTCAGGGTATGCCATCTGAGTCAGGGGGGAAAAGGACGTTGAGCGGCGCGAAGCGCGGCGCAGGTCCTTCCTCCCGCAGGCGGCAGCCTGCATGGTTTTTCGCGCGGGCTGACAGGCGGCATAACCGCCTGCCATCATGCTTACCTGCCCTTTCCTCCCTGTAAGATGAAGTGACCGCCGATGTGCACGGCACACTGACAGGTCATGTATTCGCAGATTTCATCCACGACCTGCGCGGTTGTCAGTTCGCGCTAGTCGGCATCACGGCGGCGGGCATTAATCAGTGCTTTGTACTGGCGAAGAATTTCGCGGGTTTCCGGTTTAATATTCACGGGTTACTCCTTCTTATGCGTCGATCGCGGTCTGTAACTGGCGCATGGCGTCCATTTCTTCAGCCACAAATGCCTCTGCATTACCACCCCCCCTTCTTCTGCCACGGCATACAACCGATTTAGTTCACTGCCTGCCAGTAACATTATTTTTTGCAATGCACTGGTCGGAACGCTGACATCACGTATTGCGCGGCGCTCGTCCATCAGTTCTTCAGTGACGCCACGGACCATGCTCACATCGGCCCCCTGATCATACGTCGCATCCAGTCGCTGCATGACACACGTAATATCGTCCTCGGACAAATTCCACTCACTGGTCAACATGCGGATATCCTCACGGGTAATACAGAGAACCAGCAATGCTTCATCGGATGACAGGTTATATTTCAGGAGATCGGTCATGATTTCTTTCACGGGTGCGTACATTTTTTATTCCTTTTTAAAAGGGGCGGCATCGCCGCCCCGTTGGTTAATCAGTCGAGTGCGGCATAAATGGCGTTGCATTCAGGGTGAAAAACGATGTGATTCCAGAGCTGGGTATCACGCAGCATATACAGGTGAGTGAGTGCAGCGTTGCCGCAGTCGTGATGCGTCCAGCAACGGCGGTTAATGGCAAGTGAGGTCAGAATAATTCCGGCGGCGTCGGCGCTGACGGTACGATCAAACCAGTTTTCACCGTTGATCATGTGTACCCGACCGCAGTCGGGCATCATGTAGCCGCCGCCGTCCGGCAGACGGATGAAATGCCAGAAACCACCGTTGTATTCGGGCATCCACTGTTTTGCCAGGGCATACACCTGTAATTCAGCCAGCATAAAATCGTTGCCGAACATGTACGGCAGGAAAGAAAGACGGTCGGATTCTTCGACGTTAAGGGTGTGCTGACGTGTAGCTAACTGCATGGTAAACCTCCGTAATCACATATACCGCGACACCGGGCGGTGCCGTGCATCCAGACCAGTCGTGGATACAAGGGCGCAAGGGAAGCCGCAGCCTGACGCGCACGGCAGACGGGAGCTGAAGGGTGAGACCGTGAAACCTGAGCGGTCGAACGACCGGAAGATAACGGCTGACGTGAAGGAAGGACCGGGTGACCGCTGCGGCGCCAGCGAACCCTTGTATCCACGACTGGTCTGGATGCACGGCACAGCCCGCACACGGCTCCGGACTGACAGAGTGGAAAACCACCAGGCCACGTCACGCCGGGACGGGGCCGCCATAAAAGCGGAGCCGGCGACATCCTTTTCAGCTTCTGAGTCACCGGCGGATAAAAGAAGGGGTTTCCCCCTTCCCTCCCTGACTTAATCCCCGATGGGATCTGTGTTGCGGACCTCGTTCAGCACATCCCGCAACACGCGGCGGTCAAACCAGCGGCGGACCGGTTCCCCCGGGAAACGCAGGAGATCGGTCATCACTCCGGCCGCTTCGATTTCCTCCCGGGACTCATTCACCAGGGTGAGCAGGACCGGACAAAACCGCGCCCCCCGGACCAGTATGCCGTCCAGTACCTGATCCAGCCGTTCCCCGTCCTCACTGTCCAGCCAGTTGTCGTGCTCGTATTCGTCCGCAACCAGTCGCCAGACTCCGAAACGTTTTTCCATCAGCCGCGGCGCGGCAGACGGCACCAGAGCCGCCGCGATGCGCTTCGCGTCCTGACGAACAATGTCACAGATCCGGTCAATGAAATCTTTCAGGAAGGTCAGCAGGTCCCCGCATTCGGCTTTTGTCAGCCATTCCCGGGCATACGGCAGACTGATACAGGTAAAATCAGTCAGGGCTTCGGGCCGGGGATAAGACTGAGCCGGGTACAGATGCAGCCGGGCGGGCGTACCTGCCAGCCGTTGCGCGCTGGCGGTCAGCAGTTTCGCCCGTCCGTCATTCAGGGCCTGGCACAACCGGGTTGTCAGCGCCAGGATCTCGTCTGCATCGAGCACACCACTGGCGAACAGCCAGCCGGGTACGGTTTCGGGCGCGACGGGCGTCATACCAACTGAGTCGGGCCAGCCGGACCGGCGCAGCAGATTGTCACCGTGGCGCAGAATGAGGGCGTTCAGGGTATCGTTATTCATGGTTATTCTCTTATGCTGTACGGGAAATGTCGCCCCGTCAGAACGGGCGGGGCGGTCGGTCACATCAGGCGGCCAGGAGCTGCCTGAGCCACGTGATATCGGCCTGGGCATCAGCCACGGACGGGTAATGCTGGCAAACAAGCGGCCAGGCCCGGGCGTCCTCTGCGTCCAGCGCCAGCCCCGCGACGTCAGTCAGGCGGGCCAGCAGATCAGCAGGAACGATGACGGTCGCGATGTCGGCCCGTAATCCGGCATACATCTCCTGGACCGTGCGAAATGAAACGCCCTCTTCGGTATGCCCGGTCACGCTGCCGATTTCCTGCAAAATCGCGGCGGCCTCGCTTTCCGTCATGTTTTCCACCTGGGCCATCACGTCCTGCTTCGTCCAGACCAGAAGGGCAAAGTGTTCATCGTTACCAAACATACGTTTCAGCTTTTTATTCAGTTCCTTACGGGTGCCGTACATCATGATCTTATGTTCCTCTGAGCAGATTCAGTCCACGCCGCCGGGGCGGCGTGGGGTTTCAGTTTTTCAGTAAGGCGCGCACTTTCGCCGTATCAGCCAGGCGGCGGGCTACGCTGTCCGGGACCGGGTGGTTGTCATCCCGGGCGGTCCATTCCCTGTGCCACAACGCCTGTTCGGCGGTCGTCAGCAGGGTTTCAAGCAGGTCAGCCGGCACCATCACCGCCGGAAGGGCCTGTTTCACCTGATCAATCAGGTCCATCACCGCACTGGCAGACACACCCGACTCAAGCCGTTGTTCTTCCGGTATGGCGTCCAGACGCGCCAGCACCTCCCTTGTGTCCTGTTCAGAAACGGCATACTCCATCCCGTCGGCCAGCGCTTCGATATCCGCCGGGGACCAGACAATCAGGTTCAGCGGGGTTTCTGCGGGATACTGCTCACTCAGCAACCGGCAGAGGGTTTCACGGGTTCCGTACATGTTTTTCTCCTCAGTCCTGAAAGCAGGAATCCAGCTCAAGAATTTCGTTGTACGCCGCCATAAACAGGGCATTGATGCGGAAAAGCGTCTGTCGGGTCAGGCGTTCGGTCAGCACATCAGAATCAAAGCGATAGCGGTGCTGCATGTCGTTCAGCGCGTCCCGCAGGTCACTCATGCTGTTGGCCAGCTCCGCCACGTCTGCACGGAGTTTTTCGTGTCCGGCATAGTTCATCACGCGGCCTCCGGATAAAAGACGTCGTTGGCGGCCGGGCGCTGCATGGCGCGCTGCACGGCTGACAGGCGGGTAATCCCGGCTTTGTGGTACTGCTCCATCAGCTCAATGCCGATATAACGGCGCCCTGCCTGGACGGCGGCGACACAGGTGGAGCCGGAACCGGCAAACGGATCGAGAACAATGGCGTTCGGGTGTGTGAAGCTCTCGATCAACGGTTGCAGGCTGGTAACAGGTTTTTCGGTCGGGTGGTGGCGGTTGCCGCTGTATTTCCAGCCCTGGACGTCCGGTAACGGGTCCAGCGGCAGCGCCGGACGGCCTTTCGCCAGGATATAGGCACATTCATGGCGGTAGCCGACATAGGCCGATTTCGACGAGTAGGTTTTGGTGAAAACAAGATGCCCGACCACGCTGAATCCGGCACTTTTCCACGCGGCCATGAAACGATCGACGCGGTTCCAGCCGTAGAAACTGACCATCAGCGCGTCTTTTTTCAGCACGCGATACATCTCATTGCAGGCGGGTTGCAGCCATTCGTCGGTTTTGTCACCGGCAATACTGCGGCCGGAACGGTCACGGAACCCGACCAGATACGGGGGATCGGTGAGAATGAAATCAACGGCGCGATCCGGAAAGGAGGCCATAACACGCACACAGTCACCCAGGATAAAACGGGACATAGGGACACCTCGTGGTTACAGGGGGCACCCAGGAGGACGTCGGTACGACGTCCGTTCCCTGCTGCCCGGAGCCTGTACGCCGCGACCGGTAACGGGTCAAGCTGACCGTGGAATAACGAGCCGACAGTCCCCATCGTCGGCGAGCTTATGCCGCGAAAGCGGCTTGAAGGGCGCTCCTTAAAATGCGAGTGGATGGCGTAAAATCACAGCGACGCCGGACAGGAGCGGAAAAGCCGCCCGTCCCGTGTCCGTCCGGGCGCGGCACACTGGCTCCGGGCAGTGGATATCCCCGCGCATTGCGCGGCATGGATGCGGAGCAGTGCGACATCCTTTTCCTGCCTGAAGTACCGGGCCGTCGCCCTGCCCGGAATTCCGTCAGCGGGTGATATCCCGCCAGTCATTATCCCACTCATCGCGCAGTACCGGCGCATCCGGCGCACCAGTCACTGCCCACGCATCGAGGAACTTCAGGCCACGCAGGATACTATTCTCCACGTCATCGAGCAGAATGATGCTGTTGAACCAGACCACGCCTGCGGCATATTCCCACCGATGCCGGTCATCCTCGCGTTGCAGCGCTGGCCACCAGGTGCGCCCCATTTCCATGACGCCCGCTTCGGCATGCGCCAGGTCACTCGCGGAAACCAGGTAATACACCATCATTTCAATGCCACTGACGTCGACACTTAATCCAACAAGCCACGTATTCATATTTAACCCCATGTTATTCCGGGCGGTTTCCCGCCCGCCTCCGGTCAGCCTCCCAAATGCGCCACGTTGTTGATAATCCACTCCGGGCCGGTTACGTCCGGGAAACTGTCCTCATCGTCCGGGTCAGCCTCGCCCCACTCCAGCTCGTCCGTGATGTACACGTCTGTTTCGCCGCAGACATACCGGGCATAGCCGCAGTAATTGCAGCCCTGCTCCGCAAACCAGTGCTCCACCTCCCCGCCATACCGCTGACTGAGTTCAGCCACAACGTCTTCGCCGACCGGACTCCAGGGGGTATCAAAATCCACCGTCAGCGTGTTCTCTCCGGCGAAACAGATATTTGCCTCATAACCGACCGGCCACTTGCAACCGTACTGGTTCAGATAGTGGTCACATGACGACGGGACACCCGTCAGCAGGTCACCGTTGAAGGCGTTCACCTCAATATCCAGACGCGTCGGCAGCACGTCGCGGAAATCCATTGGATCAGCAGCAGGTACGGCAGAACCGGCGTCGCACAGGCTGTCCCACCATTCATCCACCGGCGCAGGCCGGAAACTGTCTCCCCAATCGAAAGACTTTTGCTGGTACAACTGACGGATGACCGACTGTTCCGGTTCACTGAGGGTGTCCCAGCGGGCACAGGCATTATGGCTGTCCAGCCAGCACTGATGCAGCGTCTGGCAGGTTTCCACATCCAGCACAGCTCCGGCCATAAACATCGCCAGCCAGTCGCTGTATGCCTGCGCTGAAGGCCGGTTGTCTGCGGCTGCCCCGCAAGAAACCAGCTGCGGGTATGGCGCGTAATGCTGCTCTGTCAGGGGGCGCAGTATCCCCGCGCGGCCTGCCAGGAAAAGCTGGATACCTTCTTTTCTGGCGCGACGATGCAGGGACAGCCCGCCTCCAGCAATCCACGTTTTGAGGACATCACTGTTTTGAATACCGTTGAACATCAGTCGGTTGGCACACCAGTTCGGCATGGGAAGCTCCTTACACAGTCAGGGTGGGCAGAAGGCATCACCGCGATACCGTTTCCTGCCGCACGCTGCCTGTTCGTCGCATCCGGTAACGGGTCAAGCCGACCGTGGAATACCGCAGCCGTCAGTTGTTTCGACGGCCAGGATATGCCGCGAAAGCGGTTTGAAGGGCGCACCTTAAACTGGCGAGGGCATGGCGTAAAATCACAACGACGCGGGGCCTGAGCGATAAAGACGCCCGTCCCGTGTCCGTCCGGACACGGCACACTGGCAGCGGGTGGCAGTCAGCTACTGGCGGGCAGAAATGGCCGGGTTGACCAGAGGATTTGTGGGAAGGGAAAACACCAGAGAGGGAGCAGATGACATACCAACAGTTCTGCGCCGGTCCTCCACAGGGTTATTAACCGATTCTGTGGATAACCTGACATCTGTTTTTCCAGGCAGAACAGTTACCTGACTGGAAACAGTAAAATTTTACTTGCAGGACAGGACGGTAATCTGTCCAGTGAAAAGCTGCTCATCCCCACGCAGGATACACGGGACATTATTGCCGCTGCCGTCAGAGCCCTGGACAGGATCTGGGTGAATGGCCACTGCTATGCAAAGGTAGGCTGCATGCTGAAGATTTCACACCAACCGGGCTATCGCAGCTGAATTTGTTTGATGAAGAACAGCCACGGGAACGGAGCGAGCAGCTGATGAAAGTCCTGGATGGTATTAACCATTCAGGACTTGAGAAAGTATGGTTCGCCGGTCGGGGGATAGCCCCCGAGAGGCAGATGAAAAGGGAACTACTTTCGCCAGCTTATACGACACGCTGGGCAGATATTCCTGCAGCGAAATTGACTTGAAATTGTGGCGATTTCACCTTGAAATTCTCAACATAAATATCTTAATTACAATAAGTTAGATGTGAAATCGCCGTGGCGAAATTATTGACTCAAATTTCTATCAAGAACCTCGTTGATAGCTTTGTCCAGTTCATCCTGAACTACTTTTGACATACGGCTAAACTCATAAGTCAGCGTACGCCCTTTCACACAGTACAGCCGCGAGAACGGAGCAAGTCCTGGTTGGTATTAACCATTCGGGCAAGGGGAAAGTATGGTTCGCTGGTCGGGGGATTGTCCCCGAGTGACAGATGAAAAGAGAACTACTTTCGCCAGCTTATATGACACGTTGGACAGATACTCCTGCAGCGAAATTGACTTGAAATCGTGGCGATTTCACCTTGAAATTCTCAACATAAATAACTTAATTACAATAAGTTATATGTGAAATCGCCGTGGCGAAATTATTGACTCAAATTTCTATCAAGGACCTCGTTGATAGCTTTGTCCAGTTCATCCTGAACCACTTTTGACATACGGCTAAACTCATATGTCAGCGTACGCCCTTTCACACGCTTGCGCGCGAACTTGTCCTTTTCTTCAAAGGTCCAGAGTGCGGAAATTACTGACTTTTCCTTAGGAGGCGGAGCTATCAATGCCTGAGAGGCCTGAGAAATCAATTTCAGTATACTGGCTTTCTGTTCGTCTTCTGGTCGCTCGTAGTCACTCAAAATTACATCAAGCTGATCTGAGACAGACTGAATGAGCCCTTCAGACGTTAAGCCCTTTTCACTGAGTTTTTCATTAACCTCTAACAAAATTTTATAGTCACTAAACGACAACTCAGACTGAACCGGGAACAGAGAAATCAATTCTTGCGGTACTGCTGCCGCCTGCAGTGCCCTGGTGACCTTAGCCTGGGATAACCCCTCCAGTTCAGCAATTTCCTTTTGATTGAATCCAGACTCTTTCAGAGCCATCAATCTTAAGCCGATCTCCCGAAGGTTATGCTCTTTAGCTGTCTGGATATCTTTAGCCAGCTGGCGAGCTTCATCAGCTGATAAAAGTTCATCGGTAACCATTACATCAAGGCCTGTACGGATATAAATCGCTGAGGCTCGCCGTCTTGAACCATCCAGTATCTCAATCCTTTCACCTTGCTGAATACCAATACAAGGGAAGAACTGCTGAAACTTAATCGTCTGGATAATAGATTTCAGGGACTCCCTGGTCAGAGCAAGTTGATCTCTTCCGTTGGTTTCCTGGTTTACGAATGTCTTACTTTCAACGTCCGATGCAGGTATCCGAACAAACTTGAACGTTATCTTCCTGCCGGTTTTTAGGGTAAATACCTGACTTCTTTGGGTGTCAGTCATCTCGACCATTGACGCCTGGATATTTAACTGTCTGCCAATGGTTTTTCTTTTCTCATTCGACATCACATACCTCCGTTAGTACGAATGAACTCAATGCGATCAAATACGGCCTTCGCAAAGTCTTCCGCTGCTGATTTTGCGCTTTTAAGCGCCTCGGTGCTTCCATCATAAGTTGCTGGATTTGCTGAAATAACTGTGTCAAAAGTCTCCCCGCAGCGCTCGAAGCCATCCAGCCTCGGCAGAACCATGTCGAGCATATCGGCACCGAATACCTCTTTGGCCTGACTATGGCAAATTTTGTGATCAGGCTTGTTCAGGATTTTGGACATAAAACCGACATTTCCGATGAGATTACAGGTGTGTCCATCCTGTTCGATCGAATCAATAAGCGCAGGAAGGCTGGCTACAAACTTCAGGGAAGAATGAAAATCAACCGTTGCCGGTGGAAGAGGGGTCAACATCAGGTCTGCCGCTCCGATGCAGTTTTTCAGGAACGCATCGAGGTGAGGACCACTATCAAGAAAGATAAAGTCGTAGTCATACCGGAGCTTGTCGATAATGTTCTCTTTAAGCACTGCATGAATATTTTGCCCTGGCAGATGTTCCTCACACAATCCCTTCCAGCCTTCAGCAAGGAATGCATCGTCAATGGAGGCGGGAATAACATCAACGCCCGGGATAATTGACGGCACGATGAAATCGGACAGTAATTCTTCACGAGACACGTTCTGGAGCATAGCCTGAGCAGCCGTATTTTCAACCAGGCCTACTGAATTCTCATGGCTCAGGAACATTGTCAGAGATGCCTGTGGATCGAAATCGATGGCCAGAATACGCAGGTCTTCGAACAGAAGCTGAGGATGAGCCCGAAAAGCATGGGATAATGAAGCGGTAGAAACTGTCTTGGAACCGCCACCTTTAAGGTTACATACAAATATAGTGAAGGCTTTATCGAAGCGATCTCTGTACTTGGGTACTTTACGATGGAAATACAGATCGATGACGTTCTGAATCGTCATCGCGTACTTCATCGTATTGCCGGAAGGTTTCTTTTTAAAAATGTAGCCACTGGCTTCCATTTCGGCCACAGCATACTCAACACTCCCTTTGCTGAGCTTAGGCAGCTTATATAGGGCGGCTTTGCTGTATTCCTGATAGAACTCGGTAAGCTTCAATTCCTCTTTTTGCTGGCGGATACTTTCGCTCAAGGATGTCAGAAGTTTACCTGCACGTGTGGCGACTTTCCGTAACTGCTCAATATTTTCCATTTATCACCTCATGACGTTTTTTGTCATTTTGAACAAAAAGAATCATGTTGCAAGAAATAAATCATAATATTTTGATTTTGCTCTCACAGGAGGCACCTAAGATTAAATGGAGAAGAGGGCACTACATCCACAATCATTTTGTTGACCCACAGTGCAAACCGTGAGTCTGTTCAGAACTTGCATCTGAGCAGGCAACCCGACGGGCGCGTCAGCCTGTCACATTGGGGTATACCCGCAGGATACCACTCAGACTGTACGGAAATACCATTAAGTGGCCACTCCAAAGTGACCGTCACCCGCTTTAATATCTAAATGTTTCCTTTCAGCATGGCCACAGCATCTGCTTCCGGCATCTGGAACTGAACCCTGTGGCGAGCGGCCACATCGAGCGCGAACACTTTCGTATACACCTCCGTCGAGCTGATGCTCTTGTGTCCCATCAGGCTCTGCAGCACCTTCCGTTGTACAGCATAGGAATGCCGGAAAGTATGTGGCGTCATCGGTACAGAAAACTTCACGCCATCGACTGCCGCGGCATCTACCGCTTCATTCAGCTAGGTCCGCACTGTGCGGTCGGTAATTTCCCAGATACGCGCTTTCTCCATTCTGCCGGTACGTTTATTGCGATGCTCGAGCGGGATACGCAGCGTGGCCACCATCATCTCCAGTTAGCCAACGTACTGTTTATCCGACAGCGGCACCAGACGATGCGCCTGGCTGCCGGCAGGTGTTCTTCCGGCCGTTCTAGCCGCCTTTTCTGCCCGCTGTTTCAGGGTGGCCAGTTGTACAAACGGGTAGGGCGATGCCAGTGAAAAGTCAGCACGCGTCAGGGCCAGCGCTTCATTGATCCGTGCGCCGGTATTCCACAGCGTGGCCAGCAGCATCTTGCGGTGCAGATCCGGCACGTAATGGAGCAGGTCGCTCACTTCTGGCGCCAGCAGATACTTCGGCAGTTCGTCCTGGACGATCGCCATCTGACGCAGAGCCAGCGCAGCCGGGTAATCGATGGCCACTGGCAGGTGCACTTTTTCCGGGGCGAAGGCCTGTCCGGGAAGAGAAGGGTAATTCATGATACCTCGGGTGCTTCATCACTTTCTGGTGCAAACGTCTGACGTTCCCGGGCATCATGAATATAATGGAACTCATCCAGCATAAGTAGCACGCGGCGACCAGTCTTCCGGGGAAACATTCTCCGCATCTCAGGGGTTAGCTGGTTTCGTTCCCATCCGTAAGGAAAAATTATGCTGTAGTCATTTCTTTCAGGAAGAATATCAGGGCCTGCGGCAATACGCGCCACTTCCTGATTCAGACGCTCTCCGCGCCAGCCATAAGATGACAGACGCTTGCGGATACGCCCGATTGGGAAACGGTTATCAGAATGACGGGGAAATATGAGCTTCCCGTCCTCACCCCGGGTGATACCAAACATATCCAGAGACTGTTCGAGCACCACTGTTCGCGTGGGGAAATACTCACGCATAGTTTTCATCATATTTTCCATTACTGCCCCTGAAACACTTCAGAAAGATATTTGACTATCTGCGCCAAACCAGTCAGCCATGTTTGCTTCTTATTGGGAAATCCCGTCCGTACTCTGTGTTTGTGAACCTCAACGTTTTAATACTACCAGTACCAGCAGGAGAAACATCAGCGTCAGCATTTTGTCCAGCGTGGACAGTCCCAGAAACAACAGGATGATTCGCAGTAATAACTCACACATCTTAATAAGCCTCTCGTGATTCAGAATCTTTGAGGCCCGATAGTAAGGAGTCTGTACTTTGCGTATTTTGTAAAGTTCGGTAAAGCCTCTGACGCAGACTGAGCGCACTTCCTCATATACGGATGAAACTGTCACTCAGAGTAATCACACTCTCCCGCATAATATTTCGTCAGGTTGTCCTTTCCGCACGGAGCTGACTCCGCCCAGACATTTTTGCATCAATCTGTCCGTGATTATCACCGTCATGACAGTTCCGGCAACAGGCGCAACACCACTGGCAGACTGTGCTGCAGAATATCGCCAGAGTGAAGCAGGACTACCGAAATAACCAAAACCGGGAGTAAGCTGATGATGACTAAATAATGCTAATGTATGTGTACATTAGCATTAACCTCTGGCAATAAAGGCTCGGGTGGACACATCCATGCAATACTCGGGGTTTGACGCTCAATGGAACGAAAACGTACGCTAAGAGCATAAATTTATGAATTGTTTGTGCAGTACAAGAAATACCAAGTTTATGACTTTTATCATACTGATACTCGTCACTTTTAGTGCCCAGGCAGATATTGCCGGGAGGGTCGTTCGTGTACTGGATGGAGATACCATTGAAGTCCTGCAGGACAGCGGAGTACGCAGCCGGGTCAGACTGGCTGGTATCGATGCCCCCGAAAAAAAACAACCATTTGGACAGCGTTCACGCCAATCCCTGAGTGAGTTGGTGTCACAAAAATATGTCAGTATCACTGGCGAGGAATATGATCGATATGGCAGACTTCTGGGAACTGTCTGGTCAGGGCAAACTGATATCAATGCTGTCCAGTTGCAGAAGGGTATGGCATGGGCCTACAGATTCAAAGGACAGATTAGTATTTCAGAATATGAAAAAATAGAAAATGAGGCTAAAAAAAGTCGTGCTGGACTATGGTCTTCCCCGTCACAAACTGAACCCTGGTTATGGCGTAGGGGTCAACATAAAGTTGATAAATAATTAATAAATTCGACAGTGAATAAGTGAGTTAAAAATGACAGTGAAGCTGACACAAACCCGACTGGATAATTTAATTGATACACTCAATGCCCTTATTTGTGATGATAACTTGTTAAACAGTGAACAAAAAGAAAACATGGTAAGAACGGTTGCCACTCTGGGAGGTCTTGAAGAACGAATTCGGCAGATGACGGAGGCCAGAGAAGCGAAAAAAATAGCTAAGGCCGAAAAAGCAGAAAAGAAACCCCGCGAACCCGATCTGGTTTTCCCTCGTACAGGAAAGATCTGGACGGCTGACGATTTAGCACTGATCCATTCGATCATTGATGAACTACCGGATTCTGAAATCGATAATCACATACTCTGGCTGTCTGACAGGCAGGGGCGTACCCCTTATGCCATTGCTCTCAAGATTGCCTCGGAGGGCCGTCTTGATGAAGAGTGGGCTAAAAAATGGAAACCCGTTGCTAAAGAATTGCGTGAAAAATACAGTATTCAGCATGCAGATACTCAAAGTAAAAACAGTTAGCTGTGCAACATATATAAATTGACATTAAATTATTAAACTCAGGATCATATATCTATGAGTTATTATTAGTGATTAACAATGCTTAATATATAAATAATTCTAAATATAATTTTTAGAAAACACATTTTTAATAATGTGAGCTTATTAAAATTCACATGACATTCATGAAAATTATAATTCCCTTACTGCTGATTGTAGTGAGTTCAGGGAGTGAAGAGGATGAATGAATTTCATACATTAAATATCTGCCTACAGAATAAGGACAGGAACGGTGCCATGAGAATATTACAGGACAAATCAGAGTTTGCCGTTCGTAAAATTCTGGAAAAAATCAAAGTCAAAGCAACATTACAGACTGGACGGCCTTTCTGGCTCTGGGTACAAAACTGGATTAACAGTACCTGTAAACATGAAAAATTACAAAGTGAACCTGCCTATGTTGAATCACAGGATAAATCCAGCGCCCCTGTTTCCGGTTGCAATGAATCCCGTAACTCTGGATGTAGTGAAGCTGGTCGCTCTGCTGGCCATGTTTGTGGATCACGTCAACACTCTGTTTCTGACAAATCCCGATCCTCTCCTTTATGCGTTCGGACGGATGGCCTTCCCACTATTCACACTCATCTGGGCGATGAATGTACAACGCACATCTGAACGTCTTCAGAAAAGAGCAAACAGGTTATGGCTGTGGGCGTTTATCACTCAGCCAGTCTTCAGTCTGGCTTTCCGCCATCACGAGCCGTGGTATGCGCTGAACATTCTGTTCGTTTTCGCGGGCGTTACACAGATGCTTGCCCTGAAGTACAGGTATGGGGAAAAAGGTATAATCAGTGGTGTACTGCTTCTTGCTTTAATGGTGTGGCCATTACAACCGGCAAGTTACGGCCTTGCCGGAATTATGCTGGCAACAGGGCTAGTATTAGTTTACTCCGGGCAGGGTTACTGGATGTACCGGCTCGGTATTATCGTATCCCTGCTGTCACTTTGCAGTCTGAATGGTATTTCACATATACTTGGTCAGCCAGCTGAAATCCTTTTGTTTGCCACACTCCCGACAGTATTCTTACCCCTGATAGTGATATCACTGGCAGCCAGTGTAAGCTCCACTAACCGCTCGCGATTTATGCCTGCTCGTTTTTTTTACTTTGCCTATACAGGGCATCTTTTTATAGCGTTTCTTGCAGGTGCTTGACGGAAAGAAGATCCACAACAGTACACAGACCATCCTTATCCTTAAAGAGCCAGTAGGAATTTGTTCGCTATAGTTGGTTAGTGTCGTTGTAACAAATTAGCGGTTTGAAGACTTCTGCATATAAATATTGCTATGAATACATCAGTGCTCGCCGCAGTCCGGTGACCGGGTGTAAGCCCGCGAACCGGCGAGGAAGCGCAATAACACAGAAGCTGAAGGAAGCAGGTACGCACTGGAGTTACGGCAGGTGAACATTGAAGAACCATCTGAATTACCTTGTCGGTCAGCAGGTTATCCACATATACAGTCATTCGATCCAGTAATAAGATCCTTAAAACGATCCCTGTAAGATCCAAAGAAGATCCTGACACCTCTGAAAGCCGCGTCAGGACTGGGCCTGGAGCATGATCACATAAGCTGTAGCATGTTAATCATAAGCTGTAACTGGTATACAATAAGCTGTATTATGCAACTGATATGCTGTAATGAGCGATTGATATAAACTACAGTGAGTATATCCCCTGAAAGCTAATCAGGGTTGTGTATAAACTGAAGCCAGTTTTCTGGCACCTTACAGGCCATAAAATGAGAACAGTGGCTGCTTTTATTCTTAAACTATCCACCGATCGGAGGCGCTCTGGACAAGGACAATCTGGACATTAAAAAGCTGTTTGAAGAGGTGGATAAATCCTCGGGTGAAGTGGTTACCCTTACGCCAAATGCAGCCAATACAGTGCAGCCAGTGGCACTGATGCGGCTCGGAGTGTTTGTTCCCACGCTCAAATCACTGAAAAACAGCAAAAAGAACACACTTTCGCGTACTGATGCGACGGAAGAACTGACGCGCCTGTCGCTCGCCAGGGCCGAAGGGTTTGATAAGGTCGAAATCACCGGCCCCCGCCTGGATATGGATAATGACTTCAAGACCTGGGTAGGGGTGATTCATTCCTTTGCCCGGCATAAGGTTATCGGCGATAAAGTTGAGCTGCCGTTTGTCGAGTTCGCCAAACTTTGCGGCATCCCTTCAAGTCAGTCATCCCGCAAGCTCCGGGAACGTATCAGCCCTTCACTTAAGCGTATCGCGGGTACGGTGATCTCGTTTTCCCGCACAACGGAGAAACATACCAAAGAGTACATCACGCATCTTGTGCAGTCGGCTTACTATGATACGGAAAAAGATATCGTTCAGCTGCAGGCCGATCCACGCCTGTTTGAGCTCTACCAGTTTGACCGCAAAGTCCTGCTGCAGCTCAAGGCCATCAACGCCCTGAAGCGCCGGGAGTCCGCTCAGGCCCTTTATACTTTTATAGAGAGTCTGCCGCGGGATCCGGCGCCGATATCACTGGCGCGTCTGCGGGCCCGTCTGAACCTGAAATCCCCTGTATTCTCACAGAACCAGACGGTGAGGCGTGCCATGGAGCAACTCCGGGAGATTGGCTATCTGGATTACACTGAAATCCAGCGGGGACGCACAAAACTCTTCTGCATTCACTACCGCCGGCCCAAGTTAAAGCCTCCGCATGATGAGAGTTCGGAGAACCCACAGCTGCCTGCCACACCGGGTGATGTCAGTCCGGAGATGGCTGAAAAACTGAAACTCCTCGAGAAGCTGGGCATCACGCTTGATGACCTGGAAAAACTCTTCAAATCCCGCTGAACATAAGCTGTAGTGAGTAATCCATCTCTGTTTACTTACTACAGCTTATATAAGTAGTGATGAGAGAAACCCATACCGGAAGCATATCCTTCCTGATCCACAATCTCAGTCAGAATGACATGCCTGTTACTTCCGGAGTCCTGCGGGCCTGTCGTGCCCACCATAAACCGGCATCTGCTCACTATAGCTTATGTTGCCTGCTACAGTTTATTTCACTCACTACAGCTTATCTTCGGGAAGATTTACTCACCACAGCTTATATAAACTGTGGTGAGTGACGTTGTCACGTCAGAGGGGGAAGTGTCCGGAGGATTTGCGCGGCATCATGCCCGTCACCGGTGAACGGCACGGCCAGTGTGGCCGCCATATCCAGCGCGAACACCCGGGTATACACCTCCATGGAGCGCGGATCCTTGTGACCGGCCAGTGCCTGAATAACCTTCCGGGGCTGGCGATGATAGAGCATGTGCATGATATAGCTGTGCCGGAAAGTATGCGGTGTCACCGGAATTGAAAAATGGACCCCGTCAGCTTCGGCCCGCTTCACGGCCTGCTTCAGCCAGTTACGCATGGTTTCATCGGTGACGGCCCACAAAGGTTCGCGCCGGCGGGGGCGGGTAGTGACCATCCAGCTCGCCATCTGCCTGACATAGCTTATATCGGTCAGTGGTACCAGACGGACCTCATCTTTCGGCGGGCGCCCGCGTCGCGCACGCACTTTTTCAGACAGCACCCGCACAAACGGCCGCAGCCCGTCGAGATCAAATGACTCCGGTGTCAGCGTTCTGGCTTCTCCGATACGGATGCCGGTGTTCCACAGGGTGGCGAACAGCATGTGATGCCGCTGGTCGGGCATATACCAGAGGAGGGCACTGACTTCCGGTGCCAGCAGGTAGGCCGGGGTGGCGCCGGTGGAGGTGGCCATGCGTCGTAATGCCACGGCGGTCGCAAAATCAACACCGGGGGCGATCGGCAACAACGAAACGCGTTCTGGTGAATTCTGCAGGGGAATGACGTTGTTCATCAGTTATTTTTCACGTAGCGCACGCACTGTTTATGGATACAGGTATTTTGCACCTGACCGGCCGATCCTGCCATGACAATAAATCGCAGCGCGCGGATCCTTTTGTTGTCTTATCCCACATTATTGCGGGTAAAACCAAATGCGTAAAGGATCCTTTTTCAACATGGATCCACGTTAAAGCCAGTTATGACGCGGGCTGAGGGCCGTTTTACGGTTTTTGGGAGAATTGGGGTAATGCCAGGACAAACAGGAGCGGCGCCGGCCGAGAGGAGAACTGAAAGAGGGAAGGCGCGCTACGTGAATTCTGACCTGGGTACAACCCCTGTAATCCTGTCAGTTTTCACATAGAGCAATATGAGAGGATATTACTAGCAGTTGAGGTGACAAGCAGCATCCTGATGCTGGTTTAATATATGGATCACAATAAGATCCGGTATCTGTTTGCAGAAAATAAATGATATACCGAATAGAATATAAATTATTGATATTGAAAAGTATTCTAAAAAATTCAGATATGCGACGGATATTTTTCTCATCCTGCTCTTCACCGAAATGATGATAATTGTAGAGCCTGATATCTTCCAGATCCTGATTGGCTTTCGGTGACAACTCTCGTAGCATTTTTGTCTATATAAAGTAATACATACTTATCCTACTCCACGGGGCAGCCTTTCCGCCAGTATATCCCTAAGGGCCTTAAGATGCACCCCAGCCTGTTTCTCACACAGGATACGAGGTGATTCGCAAACACCAGAAAGGTAGAAAAAGTAACTTTGTTGTGATCTGTGCACTGGCAAACATGTTAGCCAGAATAGCCTGGGTACTGACAAAACGACAACAAACCTTCTATATCGTAAGACTAAAAGTAATAAATAGTTTAAACAATCAGAATTTATATAGTTTGTGAATGCTGATTATCGATGATATAAGCGGTCGATCGGTCAGTTGAGATATTATTAAATTTTTATCGAACACTGCCTCATCGCGGTGCGATATTAGAGGAAAGATAAATTTAAGCAAGGCAATGATATCGTCGAAAATCAGTGTTGCAAAAAATGGGAGTGATCATGGTTTCCGTTTTCCAGGTGTTCCCCTAATCATCCCTATTCTCAAAAAATATTTTCACTAGTTAATATTAAATTGCAATCTACTTTAATGTATTTTTGCGATAAAATGTTTTTATAAAAACAAGAATCAGATCACAAATTTTGTATTGACTGAGAAAAAACAATGCTGTTATAAAATAAATAAGTAACAAGAGAGTGAGAGGAGTGAAGATATGAATAAATATATTAAAATTACTATTTTGGCTGCGTCTACTATTGCCTTTAATAGTTATGCACAACATCAATCAAGTTCTTCATCAAAACAAGAGATTTGTGAACACTACAGACAAATAGCTAAAGAAAATTGCAAGAAAGGTTTTTTAGGTATCAGGGATGGCGCTGCTGGTGCATGCTTTGGTGCACAAATAATGGTGAAAGCTAAGGGATGTTAATAGTTATACTGGATTCTGGCCTGTTATCATCATAGCAGGCTTTGATCTTTGCTCAAAATCAGTTCGCTCCGGATTAACTTAGCAGAAGCCATATTATTTAATATTAAATACGTTCTTTCATAATTACACTCCCTGCACTACTTGCCGAGTTTGTTGTGCGTACCTTTCAGCGACTGAAATCTATGCGTTCAGGCATTCATGTTTCAGGCAACTATTAAATATTTTAATAAACGGATTATCTGTCGGTCGTCGTTCCCTTATGAAGCTGATTTTATTCTAATACTGAGGTGAGGTGCGCTGGAAAAGCATAGATATACCATAAAGCTATGGTAAGTTAATACCATCTATTTTGTTCACAGATAAATTTTGAACTAAAAAAGATTCGTGAGCATGCCTTTTCTGATATCAAGTTCTGAAGACTTTTTATAAGGGTGATCAAACTTTGGCTTTAAGACTGTTCGATGAAATGAAATATACTATTATCCATACCTGCGTAGCAATGGAAATTACCTGAAGTAGTCAAATCTAGGTAGGTAACTCGATAGTATTATATCTTAAGTTAATTTTGAAGAGATATTTGATATTAATAAAAACAGTGAGCAAGGATTTCTTTGTTGGCGGTAGCCTGAGCAATATAAAGCTATTGCTAAGGAGTGTAAATATAGAATTTATTGCGACAAGATGAAAAGTTATCTGTGAGATGGAAACATATGATGTGGATATTTTTAATAATATCTATCTGGACAAATAAATGTCTTTTAAGAAATCACTTAGAGTATAGAATAGTTAATTCAGGTATTGTATGAGAATGCAGGATCATTTTCAGGTTCTTGGTAAAGTGTCATGGTTATGGGCCAGTTCTCCTTTGCATAGAAATTGGCCCGTATCTTTATTAGCGATTAATGCATTACCAGCTATTGAATTAAATCAGTATGTGTTGTTAACAAAAAACAATTTCCCTGTGGCTTTTTGTAGTTGGGCAAACCTAAATTTGAACAATGAGATAAAATATCTTAATGATGTAACCTCTCTAATTAAGGATGACTGGAACTCCGGCGATCGCAAATGGTTTATTGATTGGATTGCCCCTTTTGGGGATAACGGCGCCTTGTATAAATATATGCGAAAAAACTACCCTAATGATTTATTCAGGGCTATCAGAGTAGATACAACAACTCATGTTGGCAAAGTGTCAGAGTTTCACGGAGCTAAAATTGATAAACAATTAGCAAAAAAGATATTTAAGCAATATCACCATGAACTAATAAATGAAGTAAAAAACAAATCAGACTTCAATTTTTCATTGATAGATTAAAGGATAATTGCATGCCTACATTAACCACAACACAACTTAAAAATCCACTCAAGTCTGCAAAAGAAACAGCTGCAAATAAATTGCAATCTGCGGGTAAATCCACTAAAGATACGTTAAAAAAAGCTGCTGAAAAAACACAACATGCTGGAAATAAACTTATCCTTTTGTTTCAAATGATTATAGCGGGCAAGGCTCAAGCCTTAATGATCTTGTTAAAACAGCTGATAAATTGGGTATTGAAGTTCAATATGACGAAAGAAATGGCATTGCTATTACTCGAGAGATGTTCGGTACTGCAGAGAAGTTAATTGGACTTACTGAGCGAGGTGTAGCTATATTTGCACCGCAATTAGACAAGTTTATACAAAATTATCAGAAGACAGGAAATAAATCAGGAGGGAGTGCTGAAAATATAGGAGATACTTTAGGAAAAGTTGGCGGTGTATTATCAACCTTTAAAAATTTTTTAGATGCCGCCACTTCTTCAATGAAAATAGATGAATTAATTAAAAGACAGCAAAACAATGGAAGTGTTAGTTCTGATGAATTAGCCAAGGCTAGTATTGATCTTATTAATCAACTTGTTGATACAGTTTCTAGTTTGAACAATAATATCAGTTCATTTTCGGAACAACTAAATAAATTAGGAAGTGTTTTGTCTAATACAAAACATCTAAACAATGTTGGTAATAAATTACAAAACTTACCTAATCTTGATAACATTGGATTAGGGTTAGATGCTGTTTCTGGCATTTTATCAGCTATTTCTGCTAGTTTTATTTTAAATAATACGGATATAAATAGTGGAACCAAAGTTGCTGCAGGGGTTGAATTAACAACAAAAGTATTGGGTAATGTAGGAAAAGGAATTTCTCAATATATTATCGCACAGCGTGCTGCACAGGGTTTATCAACTTCAGCAGCAGCTGCCGGTTTAATTGCTTCTGCAGTGACATTAGCAATTAGCCCACTGTCATTTTTGTCCATTGCTGATCAGTTTAAGCGTGCAAATGAAATAGAAGAGTATTCGCAACGTTTTAAAAAATTTGGATACGATGGTGACAGCTTGCTTGCAGCTTTCCATAAAGAAACAGGGGCTATTGATGCCTCATTAAAAACGCTTAATACTGTATTAGCCGTTACCGTACAGCAAGCACCGTCTGGTAATCATCTGATGAATTCGACAAAGTGGTGTCCACCAAATAGTGGTGGGAACCAAAATGTCAGATATGCACAAAAGTATGACTCCCGGCAGGCGTAAGGGC